>NZ_JBNRIJ010000011.1:0-6124 GCF_053557675.1 Pseudomonas sp. XP1
CCGGCAAGCCAGCTCCCACAGGTACAACACAGGCCTGAAGACTGTGATGACCCTGTGGGAGCTGGCTTGCCCGGCGATGGGGCGCGAAGCGGCCCCGGTTTTTTTACACTTGTTCACAGCAATACCCCGCCATTTCTGGCATATAGCCTGACCCCAGCTGCCACACCCGATACGCCATCATGAAACCACTGCTGTACATCACCCCACTGCGCGCCTTGCTGTTCGGCCTGACCCTGGCCCTGTTCGAGCTGCTCACCTACCTGGCCAGCGATGCCGTCATGCCGGCCATGCCGGTGGTGGTCGGCGATCTGAACGCCAGCCCCGAATACATTCCCCACGCCCTCAACCTGTACCTGCTGGGGGGCGTGGTGCTGCAATGGCTGATCGGCCCGCTGGCCGACCGCTATGGCCGGCGCCCGTTGCTGCTGATTGGTTGCGCGTTCTTCGGCCTGGCCTGCATGGCCACCTTCTGGGTCCACGACATTGGCCTGTTCAACTTGCTGCGCCTGCTGCAGGGCATCGGCCTGGGCTTCGTGGTCACGGTCAGCTACCCGGCCCTGAACGAAGCCTTCAGCGAAGCCGACGCCGTGCGCATGATGGCGCTGCTGGCCAATATCGCCTTGCTTTCGCCACTGCTCGGGCCGCTGGTGGGCACCTTGCTGCTGCAGTGGCTGGACTGGCGCTGGCTGTTCGTGGCCTTTGCCATTGGCGCGGTTCTGGCGTGGCTGCTGCTGTACCGGCTGATGCCGGAAACCCTTGGCGTGGAGCGCCGCGATGGCTCGCGCCTGGCATTCACGCCGATCCATCTGCTGCCGCTGCTGGCCGGTTACGGCCAGTTGCTGGCCAACCGCCGCTTTGTCGCTGGTAGCGCGGCCCTGGGCTTGGTCGGTCTGCCGCTGATTGGCTGGATCGGCCTGTCGCCGGTGCTGCTGATCCACGACGAGGGGCTGAGCACCATGGAGTACGCGTTGTGGCAGTTGCCGGTGTTTGGCGGGCTGATTCTGGGCAACCTGATCATCAACCGCATAGCCGACCGTTATCCGCTGTCGGCGCTGGTGCGGGGTGCGTTGTGGCCATACCTGGCCGGCCTTTGCCTGATGGTGCTGGCGACCTGGCACTGGCCGAGCGTGACCAGCGTGGTGGCGGGCATGTCGCTGTACGCGCTGGGGTTGGGCGTGGCCAACGCGGTGCTGTATCGCATGACGCTGTTCGCCAGCGAGCAGAGCAAGGGGCTGGTCTCGGCCATGCTGGGGATGATCACCATCGCCTTGCTGGGGATGGGTGGGGCGGTGCTGGCAATGATTGGCGCCGGGGCCAGCTTGTTGCACTTTGCCCTGGCGGCGGGTGTGGCGGGGGCCTTGGCGCTGTGGCCACTGTGGTTTGTGGTGGGTAGACGGCCTGGTGAGGGGGCTGTTGCTCAGTAAACTTCATTGCCTGTACCGGCCTCTTCGCAGCACAAGGCTGCTCCTACAGGGCTGTTGTGTATCTGTAGGAGCAGCCTTGTGCTGCGAAGAGGCCGGTACAGGCAATACAAACCTGTCAGGGCCGCTCGGCCGCCGAACCTTCCTCTGCCACCGGTTTGCCCGGCCCGGCCTCCTGGCGCCACTGCAGGGCAATCAGGATCAGGGTCGGCACGCCCAGCAGGGCAGTGATCAGGAAGAAGTCGTGGTAGCCGAACTTCTCCACCATGACCCCCGAATACCCGCCGATCAGCCTTGGTAACAGCAGCATGATCGAGCTGAGCAACGCGTACTGGGTAGCCGAGAACTTCAGGTTGGTCAGGCTCGACAGGTAGGCGACGAATGCCGAGGTGGCCATGCCTGAGCTGAAGTTGTCCAGCGAGATGGTCACCACCAGCATCTGCAGGTTAGGGCCCATGTCGGCCAGCATCAGGAACAGGATGTTGGTACCCGCCGAGGCCGCACCACCGATGAACAGGATCGGCATGATGCCGAAGCGCACGATCAGCAGGCCACCAACCCCGGCGCCGACCAGGGTCATGATCAGGCCGAAAATCTTGCTGACGCTGGCGATCTGGTCCTTGGTGAAGCCCATGTCGATGTAGAACACGTTGGCCATCACACCCATCACCGTGTCCGACATGCGATAGGTGGCGATCAGGCCGAGCAGCAGCAAGGCCTGCCAGCGGTAGCGGGCAATGAAATCGTTGACCGGGGTCAGCACCGGCGCCAGGCCGCGACGGCCCAGGCTCGACAGGCACGCCCAGGTCAGCAGCACATAGAGGATCAGGCGCAGGAAGGCGCGGTCTTCCAGCAGCAGGTCCAGTGGCGTGGCATCACCGGAGATGACGCTGGACCAGCCGGTATTGAACATCTGGGTGAAGCTGGCCGGTACCGACACCAGCAGGATGATCAGCACGAACACCGAGGCCAGTTGGTGCACCAGCCCATAACGCGCTGCCGACAGCTGGGTACGCATGGGTACGGGCGGTTCGCGCATGATCAGGGTGGTGAACACGGCGGGCAGCATCATCACCGCGAACATGACGTAGGTGCCGGCCCAGGCCTTGTGCAGGTAGCTGAAACCGGTGGAGCCGAACCACTCGGCGAAGAACAGTGCGCCTGCCGTGGCCAGCAGGGCCGCCACGCGGTAGCCGGCCATGTAGCTGGCGGCGAGCGCTGCCTGGCGCTGGTCGTCGGCGATTTCCAGGCGGTAGGCATCGACGGCGATGTCCTGGGTGGCCGAAGCGAACGCCACCAGCACCGCCAGGGCGATCAGCCATGACAGGTGCTGCTGCGGGTCGCACAGGCTCATGCCGACCAGCCCGACCACTACCAGTGCCTGCGACAGCAGCAGCCACGAACGCCGACGCCCCAGGCTGCCAAGCAGCGGCAGGCGCCATTGGTCGAGCAGCGGTGACCATACCCATTTGAAGGCGTAGGCCAGGCCGATCAGGCTGGCGTAACCGATGGTCTCGCGGGCCACGCCGGCTTCGCGCAACCACACCGAAAGGGTGGAAAACACCAGCATGTAGGGCAGACCGGCAGCGAAGCCGAGCAGCAAAAGTACCAAGGTTGACGGGCTGGCATAGGCAGCAAGCGCAGCGCGCCAGGTTTTACGGGGCATGGGCCAACATCTGCCTCAAGTTTGCGAAAACAAAGCGCGCACTCTAACCGCTGTGCTCCATCGGGCGCCAGCCATGGCGCGTCATATCCACACGATTGTTGGTTACATTGACACCCTCCGCGCGCAGTCGCGCCCGTTGTTCATCCCCCGATGGGGTACCCAGTGCCAGGCTCAGCCGGCCACCAGCGCCAAGCACCCGGTGCCAGGGCAGACGAGTGTCCGTGGGCAGTTGCCCGAGGGTGCGCCCGACCCAGCGTGCCGCCCGCCCAAGCCCCGCCAGCTCGGCCAGCTGGCCATAGCTGACCACCTTGCCGGCGGGCACTTGGCCGAGTACCGAATACAGCGCCGTTCGTCGGCCCTCGGCGGAGTCGAGGGCGTGCTCATATCCGTCAGACATCAGGCACCCACTGGGCTGCAGATGAAACCGGACCGGCGGTCTGGCAAATGAGAGTTGAACTCAACGGCATGCTCCCGGTCTTTCCTTGCTCTGGTCGTGGTTATCTGGATAATGCCCGGCTTTTTTCGTCAAATCGAACCCGTACTCCGCAAATCATAGCCCGCTTATGAATTCTAGATCCTTGTTGTGCCTGCTTGCTGCTTCCCTGTGCGCCTCCCCGGTGTTCGCCGACACCGTGTGGATGAAGAACGGTGATCGGCTAAGCGGCAAGATCAAAGTATTCGATGGCGGCAAGCTGCTGCTGGAAACCCCCTATGGCGGTTCCATCGCCCTGGACTGGAAAGAGGTCCAGACCCTGGAGAGCGACCAGGAGATGCTGGTCAAGCAGGACGCCTACAGCGGTGAGCGCGCCAAGTCGCTGAAGGCCGCCGAGCCCGGCAAGGTGACCCTGGCCAATGGCGAGGCGCCGAAGACCGTGGAGCTGGCCAGCATCGAGCAGATCATGAAGCCCAAGCCACTGGTCGAGGATTTCGTGTGGAAGGGCAACGTCGACGTGGCCCTGGACTACAAGCGCGCCGAGAACGACACCGACGACTACGACGTCGGCTTCAAGACCAGTGCCCGCCATGGCCGCTGGCGGCACAACGCCGAAGGCGAATACAACCGCGAGACCAAGGACGACGTCACCACCACCGACAACTGGAGTGCCGAGTACGCCCTGGACCGCTTCCTCACCGAGAAGTGGTTCTGGCAGGGGCGCATGGAGTACAAGCGCGACCGCATCGAAGACCTCGCCCGCCAGCGCACCGTGGGTACCGGCCCGGGTTACCAGTTCTGGGACAACGAACTGGGCGCGTTTTCGCTGGGTTCGTTGATCAACCGTACCGACTTCGAATACCAGGATGGCGCCAAGGACAACTTCTATTCCGCGGCGGTGAAGTGGGACTACACCCGCTACCTGATTGGCAAGAACGTGCAGTTGTTCACCAACGGCGAGTTCGCCAAGCCGCTGGGTGGCGTGGCCGACTACGCGCTGGATGCCGAGGTTGGCCTGCGCTACAAAGTCACCGAGTGGGCCTCGCTGAACCTCAAGGCGGAAAAGGACATAATCACTGGTACGCGGGACAGTGACCTGGACAAGACCCGTTACACCGCAGGCTTCGGCGTTACCTGGTGAACCGCCGGGGGCGCGTAGCGCCCCTTTCGCGACACAAGGCCGCTCCTGCAGCATGTACGCGATCCTTTGCAGGAGCGGCCTTGCGTCGCGATGGGCTGCAAAGCAGCCCCATTGGCACTGGATCTGATAATGCTTATCTTGTCCCATCCAGTCCGATATCAGGAGCCGCCCCCAAGTGAGTACCAATGCCATCCGCCCCGCCCGGGAGCTGCTACTCAAGGAATACCGCGGCGTACTCTCGACCCATTCCAAGTCGATGCCCGGCTACCCCTTCGGCTCTGTTGTACCGTATTGCCTGGACGCCCAGGGCAACCCGCTGATCCTCATCAGCCGCATCGCCCAGCACACCCACAACCTGCTGAAGGACCCCAAGTGCTCGCTGCTGGTGGGCGAACGCGAAGCCGAGGACGTACAGGCCGTGGGGCGGCTGACGGTGATGGCCGAGGCCCACAAGCTGGTGGATGAGGCCGTCATCGAGGCTGCCGCCGAGCGCTACTACCGCTATTTCCCGGACGCGGCCAATTACCACAAGGCCCACGACTTCGACTTCTGGGTGTTGCAGCCGGTACGTCACCGCTACATTGGCGGCTTCGGCGCCATCCACTGGCTCGACCAGGTGACGTTGGCCAACCCGTTCGCCGGCAAGGCCGAGACGAGCATGGTCGAGCACATGAACAACGACCACGCCGACGCGATAGCCCATTATGTGGAGCTGAGCGATTTGCCACGCCATGCACCCGCGCAGATGGTCGGTGTAGACAGCGAAGGCATGCACCTGCGTATCGGCCAGGCGGTGTACTGGTTGCCTTTCCCAAGTAACTGCAACACGCCGACACAAGTCCGCGAAGCCCTGGTTTTGCTGGCTCGCGCCGACAAGTGGCCGGTTGCCACGGAAGTCGAGGGTTGAAAAGCCGAGCTCACGCATCCATTTGTGGGTCTTACAGGAAGGTTGTCTTCCAACGAGGATTGCTTTGATGCGTGCTTTTCTACTGCTGTTTCTCCTGTTTCCCGTGCTGGAGCTGTTCGTCTTCGTGAAGGTCAGTGCCGCCATCGGTTTCTTCCCGGCGCTGCTGCTGATCATCGCCGGCTCCGCCCTGGGTGTGCTGGTGATGCGCGTGGCCGGGCTGGCTACCGCACTGCGCGCCCGTGAAAGCCTGCAGCGTGGCGAACTGCCCGCCGAGGACATGTTCCAGGGCATGATGCTGGCCGTTGGTGGGGGCCTGCTGTTGCTGCCAGGTTTCATCAGCGACGTTCTGGGCCTGCTGTGCCTGCTGCCATTCACCCGTCACCTGGCCGCGCGCAAGATGCGCGAGCGTGCCGAGGCTCAGGCCATGCGCCAGCGTGCCTTCCAGGACGACCCGTTCCAGGCGCGGCCGCAGGATGGCGGGCATCGGCCGAATGTGATCGAAGGCGAGTACGAGCGCCGCGACAAGTAATAGCCGGGGGCCGGGGGGGGCCCCCCA
>NZ_JBNRIJ010000011.1:6272-17666 GCF_053557675.1 Pseudomonas sp. XP1
GCAAGGTTTCTGGTGGCGACACCAGACATTACACAGGTGCTTCGCCCATTGCGGATCACCCCCGGCAACGCCGGACTGCATCAAACCGCCGGTGTCGACACCGGCCGATGAAAACCACTATTTGGGAGAGATCGACAATGAAGCTTCGTCCTCTGCATGACCGCGTCGTCATCCGTCGCAGCGAAGAAGAATCGAAAACCGCTGGCGGTATCGTCCTGCCGGGTTCGGCCGCTGAAAAACCAAACCGCGGCGAAGTCGTCGCCGTCGGCACCGGTCGCATCCTGGACAACGGCGAAGTTCGCGCGCTGGCCGTGAAAGTGGGTGACAAAGTGGTTTTCGGCCCTTACTCGGGCAGCAACACCGTGAAAGTCGATGGCGAAGACCTGCTGGTCATGGCCGAGAACGAAATCCTGGCCGTTATCGAAGGCTGATTTCCACGACTTCCCGTTACTCCAAAGAAATTCCAAGGATTAAACGATCATGGCTGCTAAAGACGTAAAATTCGGCGATTCCGCTCGTAAGAAAATGCTGGTAGGTGTCAACGTTCTGGCTGACGCGGTAAAAGCGACCCTGGGCCCGAAAGGCCGTAACGTGGTGCTGGCCAAGAGCTTCGGCGCGCCGACCATCACCAAGGACGGCGTTTCCGTTGCCAAGGAAATCGAGCTGAAAGACGCCTTCGAGAACATGGGCGCCCAGCTGGTCAAGGAAGTTGCTTCCAAGGCCAACGACGCAGCCGGTGACGGCACCACCACCGCTACCGTCCTGGCTCAGGCCATCGTCAACGAAGGCCTGAAAGCCGTTGCTGCCGGCATGAACCCTATGGACCTGAAGCGCGGCATCGACAAGGCCACCGCTGCCGTCGTCGCCGAGCTGAAGAACCTGTCCAAGCCATGCGCCGACTCCAAGGCCATCGCCCAGGTAGGTACCATCTCTGCCAACTCCGACAACTCCATCGGTGAAATCATCGCCGAAGCCATGGAAAAAGTCGGTAAAGAAGGCGTGATCACCGTTGAAGAAGGCTCGGGCCTGGAGAACGAACTGTCTGTCGTGGAAGGCATGCAGTTCGACCGTGGTTACCTGTCGCCGTACTTCGTAAACAAGCCGGACACCATGGTTGCCGAGCTGGAAGGCCCGCTGCTGCTGCTGGTCGACAAGAAGATCTCCAACATCCGTGAGCTGCTGCCAGTTCTGGAAGCCGTTGCCAAGGCCGGCCGCCCACTGCTGATCGTTGCCGAAGACGTTGAAGGCGAAGCCCTGGCTACCCTGGTAGTCAACAACATGCGCGGCATCGTCAAGGTTGCTGCGGTCAAGGCTCCGGGCTTCGGCGACCGCCGCAAGGCCATGCTGCAGGACATCGCGGTCCTGACTGGCGGCCAGGTCATCTCCGAAGAAATCGGCCTGTCCCTGGAAACCGCTACCCTGGAGCACCTGGGCAACGCCAAGCGCGTCATCCTGTCCAAGGAAAACACCACCATCATCGACGGCGCTGGCGCCGACACCGAGATCGAAGCACGCGTCAAGCAGATCCGTGCCCAGATCGAAGAGACTTCCTCGGACTACGACCGTGAGAAGCTGCAAGAGCGTCTGGCCAAGCTGGCCGGCGGTGTTGCCGTGATCAAGGTCGGTGCCGGCACCGAAGTTGAAATGAAAGAGAAGAAAGCCCGCGTTGAAGACGCCCTGCACGCTACCCGTGCAGCCGTTGAAGAAGGCGTGGTGCCTGGCGGTGGTGTAGCTCTGGTTCGCTCCCTGGCGGCCATTGCCAACCTCAAAGGCGACAACGAAGACCAGAACGTCGGTATCGCCCTGCTGCGTCGCGCCGTTGAAGCGCCGCTGCGCCAGATCACTGCCAACGCCGGCGATGAGCCAAGCGTTGTCGCTGACAAGGTCAAGCAAGGTTCGGGTAACTTCGGTTACAACGCTGCTACCGGCGAATACGGCGACATGATCGAGATGGGCATCCTGGACCCAGCCAAGGTCACCCGTTCGGCGCTGCAAGCTGCTGCTTCGATCGGCGGTCTGATGATCACCACCGAAGCCATGGTTGCCGACCTGCCGGAAGACAAGCCAGCTGCTGGCATGCCTGACATGGGCGGCATGGGTGGCATGGGCGGCATGATGTAAGCCAGCCTTACCCCCTGCACCATGAAAGCCCCGGTTCGCGAGAACCGGGGCTTTTTTGTTTTTCCTGTTGGGGCCATTGGGGCTGCTGCGCAGCCCATCGCCGGCTAGCCAGCTCCCACAGGATTGTGCCAACACTGGGACTTGCGCTGTACCTGTGGGAGCTGGCTTGCCGGCGAAAGGGCCGCAAAGCGGCCCCTGGGTCAGGCGACGCTACGCTCGGCAGCAGGCACCTCAGCCATTCCCCGCCGATACAGGATCAGGTAATACGACCCCAAGCCGATCAACCAGCAGAACACCGCCGTCCACACGTTGTGCGACAGGAAGTGCGCCCCCTGCATCATCCGCCCCAGCGACAGCACCGACCCGGCGACGAAGGCCACCGTCAACGCCACCCGCGCCAGCCTCGGCTTGCGATCACGCAACATGAAGAACAGGCCGAACAGGCAGAATCCGGTCGCGGCATGCCCGCCCGGCCAGCACAGCCCGGGCTTGTCGGTCGCCGGCCGCGGCTCCAGCAGCTTGCTGTAGGTTTCCTTCCCGCCAAACTGGGTCAGGCTCCATGGGCATTGCACCTGGGTCACTTTCTTCAGCGGCGTGACAAATGCCGTGGACAGGCCCAGCGCCAGCACCAGGCAGCCCAGCTCACGGCGCCAGCCGAACAGGCGCTTCCAGAAGAAGCTGGCAGCAAAAGTCACCAGCGACATCACCCCCAGCAGGATCACCCCCTGCTTGACCCGGTCATGCAGGATGTTCTCCAGCAAATAGCTGTGGCGGCCGATGAATTGCCCGGCAGCAGGGTCGAAGAACAGGTTGGCAATGTCCATGTCGACCGAGGTCAGTTCCAGCAGAATCAGGCCCAGCGCGGTCGCCAGGGGTAGCCCCAGGTACAGCCAGAAATTGATCGGGCGAGGGCGGGTTGGTTGCTGCATGACGGCTCCAGGGCGCGAAAAAGATCGGGCATTGTCGGCCGCCCGCTATCCTGTGTCCGTGAAGGATCAGTGAAAAAACCGTCAAGTGCGCTGAATTTTCCCTGGGGCTGGCACCCTGCAGGCATAGGCCTTAAGCTGCGCCTGCCGCGCACCACAGCGAGAAGCGCCGCACAGGAGAAACCGATGCGCATTCTTTTGGTTGAAGACAACCGCGATATCCTGGCCAACCTGGCCGACTACCTGGGCATGAAGGGCTACACCGTCGACTGTGCCCAGGATGGCCTGTCCGGCCTGCACCTGGCTGCCACCGAGCACTACGACCTGATCGTGCTCGACATCATGTTGCCGGGCATCGACGGCTACACCCTGTGCAAGCGCCTGCGCGAAGACGCCCGCCGCGATACGCCGGTGATCATGCTCACCGCCCGCGACCAACTGGACGACCGCCTGCAGGGCTTCCGCTCCGGTGCCGACGATTACCTGCTCAAGCCCTTCGCCCTGTCGGAGCTGGCCGCCCGCATCGAAGCGGTGCTGCGCCGGGCCCAGGGCGGCGGGCGCCGCACCTTGCAGGTGGCCGACCTCAGCTATGACCTCGACACCCTCGAAGTCACCCGCCAGGGCCGCCTGCTCAAGCTCAACCCGGTCGGCCTCAAGCTGCTGGCGGTGCTGATGCAGAAGAGCCCGCACGTATTGCGTCGCGAAGTGCTGGAAGAAGCCCTGTGGGGCGATGACTGCCCTGACAGCGACAGCCTGCGCAGCCACGTGCACCAGCTGCGCCAGGTGATCGACAAACCGTTCGAAAAACCGCTGCTGCATACCGTTCATGGCGTCGGCTATCGCCTCGCCGAGGGCCGTGATGGAGTTTAAGCAAAGCCTTGCCCAGCGCATCATCATTGCCTTTGCCCTGATGAGCGCGCTGGTGGCCGGGGCCTTCGCCTTCGGCATCGTCGGCACCGTGCACCTGGTCGAAGAGCGGCTGATTTCCTCGGTGCTGGGTGGTGACCTGCAACGCCTGCTGCGCATGGACAGCGTCAGCGACTGGAGCCACCGGCCGCGCCCCGACCAGCTTTTCTACTTCAGCGGCGGGCGTGACGACTTCGAACTGCCCAAGGACCTGCGCCACCTTGACCGCGGCTTCCACGAGGTATTCCGCGATCAGCTGTCGTACCACGCCATGGTCGAGATCGTTGATGGCCGCCGTTATGTGCTGCTGCAGGACCAGAGCGACTTCGAGGAACGCGAGCGCGTGCTGTTCGCGGTGGTGGTGGTGGGCTTCCTGCTCAGCCTGGTGCTGGCAGTCATTCTCGGCTGGCTGGTGGCGCGCCGGGTGATGGCGCCGGTAATTCGCCTGGCACGCCAGGTACGCCACCGTGACCAGTTGCTGGGCCTGGCCCCGCCGCTGGCGCCGGACTATGCCGCGGACGAAGTCGGCCAGTTGGCGGTAGCCTTCGACGACACCCTGGGCCGCCTGCGCGATGCGCTGACCCGTGAACGGTTGTTCACCAGCGACGTCAGCCACGAACTGCGCACCCCCTTGATGGTGCTGGCTACCTCGTGCGAACTGCTGATGGAGAACCCGGCCCTGGATGCCCGTTCGCGCAGCCAGGTGGAGCGTGTGGCGCGGGCCACCGAAGAGATGCGCGAGCTAGTCAAGACCTTCCTGATGCTGGCCCGGGCACAGCGCGACGAGGGCGCAGTGGCTTCGCGCGCCACCCTGCGGGAGGTGGCCGACGAACTGGTCGGGGTGTGGCGCGACACCATCGAGCAGAAGGGCCTGGCCTTGTATTACGATGGCCGCGTCAGTGCCAGCCCTGTGCTGTACAACGCTACTTTCCTGCAATCGGTAATGGGCAACCTGCTGCGCAACGCCGCGCACTACACCGACAGCGGCTATATCCGCCTGAGCCTGGAAGCCAACGGTTTCAGCGTGGAGGACAGTGGCGTGGGTATCCCGGAGGAGCAGCGCGAAGCGATGTTCCGGCCGTTCGTACGCGGCGACGAGCGGCGCGGCGAGGGGCTGGGGCTTGGCCTGTCGCTGGTGCAGCGGATCTGCGACGACCAAGGCTGGCATGTCACCCTGACCTCCACCTTGCCGCACGGCTGCCGTTTCGTGGTAGACCTGAGCAATACTGCGGCAAAAGGCGATCCGGACACGTTGGCCGAGTAATCTGTTGTAACAGGTCACTCGGCGCTCAACATATTTTTCACATCAGCATGACCTGATTCCTACGCTTGCTTACCTAATGTGGGCGGAATGGAGTCAGGAGATGCCCAATGCGTAGCCCCATCAAGCTTGAATTTTCCGAGAAGTACGACAAAGAACATGCGCGCGAGTACTTTCTCAAGCACCAGGATGGCCTGGCGCGACGCCTTTCCCACAAGCGTGATGAGCAGTTGGCGCGTCGCGCCTTGGCATTGGCTGGTGAGCCTGGCCTGGTCCTCGACCTGCCATGCGGCGCCGGCCGCTTCTGGTCGTTGCTGGCAGAAAAGCCCAACCGGGTGATCATCGGCGCCGACAACTCCGAAGCGATGATCGAGACAGCCTGTACCGCGCAAGCGCCAGAGGTGGTGGCACGGGTACGGCCTTTGCAGACTTCGGCATTTGCCATCGACTTGCCGGACAACTCGGTGGACAGCATTTTCTGCATGCGCTTGTTCCACCACATTGGCGAAGCGGCGCACAGAAAGACCATTCTTTCGGAATTTCAACGGGTTAGCCGTGATAGTGTGATCCTGTCCTTGTGGGTGGATGGTAACTTCAAGGCCTGGCGCCGGAAAAAGCTGGAACAACGTCGCAACGCCCGAAAGGGCGACCAGGACAATTACCAGAACCGTTTTGTGTTACCGGCCGACACGGTCGAAGAAGAATTCCGAGCCGCCGGCTTCAGAATCCAGGAACGCCTCGACTTCCTGCCGTTCTATGCCATGTGGCGGGTCTATGTATTGCGTAAGGGGTAGTGTTTGATGGCTGTAGCCCAGAAAGGGGAGTCGCGGTTCGATTTTTACTGGCGCCAGCAGGGCGAGTGGGTCGAGGAGCCTAACCAGCGCCGTGGTGGCGAGAGCGGTGTTCAACGCCTCGACGATGGCAATGGCAAGCTACTGTATGCAAAGCGCCAGGTCGGGCATATCTACCGTAGCCTGCTGCACCCTTTCGGCCGGCCGACCGTATTGCGTGAGCTGGATGCGTTGAACAGCTTCGAGCAACTGGGTGTGCGTGTACCGCGCATCGTCTTCTGTGGCGCCGAGCGGGGTGCCGACCAGCAGTGGCGTGCGCTGCTGGTGAGCGAAGCACTCGACGGCTTCGTCGAACTCGACACCTGGCATGCCGAAGGTGCCCGCGAGCGTTATCCGCAGGTGGTGCATGAGCGTATGCTCAAGGACCTGGCAGACAACCTGGCGCGCATGCATCTGGGGCACTGGCAGCACGGCTGCCTGTATGGCAAGCACGTGTTCGTCAAGGTGATTGGCGAGGGCGAGCAGGCCCGGGTCGAAGTCGCCCTGCTGGACCTGGAAAAATGCCGGCGGCGCATCAGCTGCCAGCGCGCGGCGGGCAATGACCTGCGCCAGTTGCGCCGCCATTCGTCGCTCAATGACGCGGAATGGCAAACACTGCTCTACTTTTACCAGATGGCGTTTGGCAGCGCTGTCAAAGGGTTAGGGTAATGAAACTAGAAATAGCTCGAGCTTTGTTCCTGGTAGCTGGCCTGGCGGTGACCACCGTGGCGGTGGCTGCCTGGGAAGAGCCGAGGCCGACTGTGTTCAGCAAGGCCGAGCTGGCCGACCAATGCGCGTTGCCGCGGGAAGTGAAACCGCAGCAACAAGCCGAGGCCGCGCCGGATCAGGACCTGTTGCTGTTCCTGTTCGGCCTGCGCCAGGGGTTGCGGCCGTTCGGTTGAACCCGGTGTAGATGGAAATGCCAGAGGCCTCGCGATTGCGGGGCCTCTGGCATTTTTGCATCTGCCTTACCGGCCTTTTCGCGGGCTTGCCCGCGAAGAGGCCGGATCAGGCTACAGCGGGTTCCCTGGCTTTCGCCTTGTGCGCCAGCAGGGTGTAGATACAAGGCAACACGAACAGGGTGAACAGCGTGCCGATCGACATCCCGGTGGCAATCACCGTCCCGATGTCGAAGCGGCTGACCGCCCCCGCGCCGGTCGCCAGGATCAGCGGCACCATGCCGAACACCATTGCCGCCGTGGTCATCAGCACCGGACGCAGGCGAATCGCAGCGGCTTCCTCGATTGCTTCGCGCACGCTCAGGCCGCGTTCCTCACGCAACTGGTTGGCGAATTCGACAATGAGGATGCCGTGCTTGCTGATCAGCCCGATCAGCGTCACCAGCCCGACCTGGGTGTAGATGTTCATGCTCGATACGCCCAGGAACAGCGGCAGCAGCGCGCCACAGATGGACAACGGCACCGTCACCAGAATCACCAGCGGGTCACGGAAGCTCTCGAACTGCGCCGCCAGCACCAGGAAGATGATCGCCAATGCCAGGCCGAAGGTCACCCACAGCGCGCTGCCTTCCTGCACGTACTGGCGGGCCACGCCGGCATAGTCGAAGGCAAAGCCTTCCGGAGCCTCTTCGCGGGCGATACCCTGCACGGTCTGCAGCGCCTCGCCCAGGCTGACCATGGGCACGCCCTGGATGATCGCCGAGTTCAGCTGCTGGAACTGGTTGAGCTGGCGCGGGCGGGCGCGGTCGGTGATGGTGATCAGGGTAGATAGCGGCAGCAGCTGGCCCTGGTCGTTCTTCACGTAGTAGTTGTTCAGCCAGCCGGGGTTGTCGCGGTACGGCCGCTCGACCTGGGCAATCACCTTGTAGCTGCGGCCTTCGAGGGTGAAACGGTTGATTTCCGCTTCGCCCAGCAAGGTCGCCAGGGTGCTGCCCAAGGTGTCCATCGACACCCCCATCTGCGCCGCCTTGGCCCGGTCGATATCCACCACCACCTCGGGCTTGTCGAAGGCCAGGTCGATGTCGAGGAAGGCGAACTTGCCAGATTCCTGGGCGCGGGCCTTGATGCGCTGGGCCACATCCAGCAGAGCCGGGTAGTCGCCAGCGCTGTTGATGACGAACTGGAACGGCAGGCCCTCGCCGGTGCCGGGCAGCGACGGCAGGTTGAAGCCGAAGATCTGCAGGCCACTGATTTCCTCGAGCTTGCTCTGCACCAGTGGCAGCAGCTCCATCTGCGTGCGCTCGCGCTCGTTCCAGGGCTTGAGCAGGAAGCCGCCGATGCCGGTCTGCACGCCATTGAAACCGTTGATCTGGAACGACGAGTAGTACTCGGGGAAAGCCTTGAACAGCGGGGTGAATTCGTCGGTATAGGCGTTGAGGTAATCAAGGTTGGCCGGCTGAGGCGAGCTGCTCATCATGAAGATCACCCCCTGGTCCTCGTTAGGCGCCAGTTCGTTCTGGGTGAACTTCAGCAGTACCGGAATCAGGCACAGGATGATCACGGCAAACACAAGCACCACGGGCCGGCTGTCGAGGGTGGTGTGCAGCAGGCGCTGGTAGCGCACCTTCAGGCGTTCGAACAGCACGTCCAGGCGGTGGGCCAGGCCGCTGGGGTTCTGTTCCTGGCGCAGCAGCAGGGCGCACATCATCGGTGACAGGGTGAGGGCAACGATGCCGGATATGATCACGGCACCGGCCAGGGTCAGGGCAAACTCCTTGAACAGCGCGCCGGTCAACCCGGTAAGGAAGCCGATCGGTGCATACACTGCCGCCAGGGTGATGGTCATCGACACCACCGGCATGGCGATTTCGCGTGCGCCCTCAAGGGCGGCGTCGAACGGTGACTTGCCTTCTTCCATGTGCCGGTGGATGTTCTCCACCACGACAATCGCGTCGTCCACCACCAGGCCGATGGCCAGCACCATGGCCAGCAGGGTCAGCAGGTTGAGCGAGTAGCCCATCATCTGCATGAAGAACAGCACGCCGATCATCGACAGCGGAATGGTCACCACCGGGATCAGCACCGAACGCAGGGCACCGAGGAACAGGAACACCACCACGATGACGATCAGTACTGCCTCGCCGAGCGTCTTGATCACTTCGTCGATGGAGGCCTGGATGAACAGCGTGGCGTCGTAGGCTATGGATACCTTCAGCGCCGAGGGCAGCTGGCTTTCCAGCTCGGGCATGATGCGCCGCACTTCCTTGATGACGTCCAGCGGGTTGGCGGCCGGTGTGGCCTTGATGCCGATGTACACCGATGGGGTGCCGTCGAACGAGCTGACCGTGTCGTAGTTTTCCGCCCCCATCTCGACCCGTGCCACATCGCCCAGCAGCACGCGGCTGTCGCCGCTGGTCTTGACCGGCAGGGCGGCGAACGCCTCGGCCGACTTCAGCTCGGTGCTGGCGTTGATGCTGGTGACCACGTATTCGCCCTTCACCTCGCCGGCCGCGGAAAGGAAGTTGTAGCGGCGCACGGCATTGGTCACGTCGTTGGCCGACAAGCCATAGCCTGCCAGTTTCACCGGGTCGATCCAGATGCGCATGGCGAACACCTGGTTGCCGAGGATTTCCGCTTCGGCCATGCCCGGCAGAGTCGCCAGCTTGGGCTGGATCACCCGCGACAGGTAGTCGGTGATTTGCGGGTTGCTCATTTCCTTGCTGTAGAAACTGATGTACATCAGCGCCGAGGCATCGGCGGCTTCCTTGCTCAGTACCGGGTCTTCCGAGTCCTGGGGCAGCTTGTTGCGCACTTCGTTGGCCTTGGCCAGCAGTTCGGTGAACAAGCGGTCGCTGTCGGCGCCAATGCGTGCGTAGATGGATATGATCGAGAAGTTCTGCCGGCTCACCGAGGTCATGTAGTCGATGCCTTCGGCACTGGCCAGGCTTTGCTGCAGTGGTTGGGTGATATAGCCCTGGATGGTCTCGGCGTTGGCGCCGGGGTAGGCGGTGGTCACCGTGATCAGGGCGTTTTCCATTTGCGGATACTGGCGGATCTGCAGCTTGTTCCAGGCCTGGAAGCCCAGCAGCAGGATCAGCAGGCTGACCACGCTGGCCAGCACCGGGCGGCGGATGAACGGGTCGGTGAACGCCATGCCAGCCTCCTGTCAGTCCTTGCCCGGCGCGCCCTGTGCGGGCTTGAGGGCTTTGTCCTGGCCGATGCGGATCGCGGCGCCGGGGGTGAGCTTCAGCTGGCCGGCGGTAACCACCTGTTCCCCGGCCTGCAGGCCCTTGCTGACCACCACCATGCCGTCACGGCGCTCCCCAGTCTGCACCGTGCGCTGCTCGGCGGTGAGTTGCGGCTGGCCCTTGTCGTCGTTTTCCGGCTTGCCGTCCTTGTCCCTTTTCGGCGTGGCGACGTATACCGAGTTGCCATACAGGGTGTAGGTGATGGCGCTTTCCGGCACTACCACTTTTGGCTGCGGGTTGGGTAGCAGGACCAGCAGGCTGGCGAACATGCCTGGCAGCAGCTTGCCGTCCGGGTTGGCCATGGTCGCGCGCACCAGCAGGTTGCGCGTGGTTTCCTCGACTTTGGGGTTGATGGCGCTGAGGCTGGCGGGGAAGGTCTGGCCCGGGTAGGCGGCCACCTGCACCAGCACCTGCTGGCCCAGGCTCAGGTGCGGCAGGGCCTGTTCCGGTACGTTGAAGTCGACGTAGAGGCTGGATGTGTCCTGCAGGGTGGCGATCACCGTGCCGGCGGCCAGATAGTCGCCGACGTCCACCTGGCGAATGCCGATGGTGCCGCTGAACGGGGCGCTGATGCTTTTCTTGGTCTTCGATGCCTTGAGCTGGTCGACCACCGCCTGGTTGCGTCTGTACTGGGCGGTGAGGCGGTCGAACTCGCCGCGAGAGATGGCCGAGTCGCCGACCAGCTGGCTGCCACGGCCGAAATCGACCTTGGCCAGGCCCAGGTCGGCCTGGGCGGTGCCGAGCAGGGCGGTTTCCTGGTCGTCATTGAGTTGCAGCAACAGTTGCCCGGCCTTGACCTGTTGGCCCGAGTCGAAATGCAGGGCCTTGACGATGCCTTCCACCTCCAGGCTCAGCTCCACGCCCTGTAGCGCCTTGAGGCTGCCGACGGCGGGCAGGCGCTCTTGCCACGGGCGCTGTTCGGCCAAGGCGGCCGCCACGGTGATGGGCGGCTTGGGGGCAGTGAACATCTGGATCTGCTGATAGATCGAAAAAGCTTTGTAGCCCCCCAGGGCCAGCACGATCAGCAGAACCACGGCCAACATGATGAGCATGCGGCGGCGCAGCATAGGTCCGGTTCCTTGGATAGGGTTGTTATTGGCTTGGACACGACATCGGGCGATCCTGCCCACGTGTGGATGGGGGGAAGTATTGACTGTTTTTGGGGGGAAGGGGAGTGGAATGCCTGTGCCGGCCCCTTCGCGG
>NZ_JBNRIJ010000011.1:17813-21526 GCF_053557675.1 Pseudomonas sp. XP1
CGGCAGGTTCATCGGTTGCCCGACCAGCTCGGCCTTGCGGCAATCATAGAACCGGCAACGGCCCTGCCCGGAGGTGACGACAAAGCCGTCCCGTACCGCGCCCACCCCCGCGCAATCGGGCATTGGCGCATCCAGGCGCACCGCGCCGCTGTCCAGGTCCCAGACGAACAGGCGGTTGGCCCGTGGCGCGGTAAGCGCGACCAGCCGCAGCTCGCTGTGGATAGCCACGCTGGCGGTGTACTGGGCCATGGCCTGCAACTGCCGCTCCGGTACCGGGAAGGCCTTGAACGGCTCGCCCGGGCGCTTGATTGCCAGCAGTTCGGCGGTTTCATCGGCATCGCCCATGAACTGTTGGCAGGCGGCTATGGTGCCATCGCTGCCCACCGCCAGGTGGCGCACGCTGTTCATCTGCTGGGCCAGGGTTTCCTTGCTCAGCAGGGTACCGTCGCGCTGCATCAGCACCAGGCTCGGTTCCATGGCGTCGAGGTTCATCTCCACCCGGCTCTCGGCTTCGGTGCGGATACCGCCGTTGGCCACGATCAGCGTCTCGCCGTCCGGCAGCCAGGCCACTTCGTGCGGGCCGATGCCATGGGTCGGAATCTCGCCGCTGTGCACCAGGCGCTCGCCTTCGAAGCGGTATACACCGAGTACGCCACGCCCCGGGTCGGTGGTGTCGTTCTCGGTGGCGTACAGCCATTCGCCACTTTTATGGATGACCGCGTGGCCGTAGAAATGCCGGTTCGGCTGCGAGCTCACGGTCTGCAGCAGGCGCCCGTCGCGCAGGTCGACCAGGTAGCTTTCGGTGCCGGGACGGCGGGCGACGAACAGGGCGATCGGCAGATCCGGGTGATGGATGATGGCATGGCAACGTTGGGCGACCTGGGTGCTGAACACCTGGGTGCCGTCCAGGCGGAACCCGACCGCATAGTGCTTGCCATCGCCGTCGTCACGCGCTGACAGCAGCAGGGGCTCGCTGCCTTTGTTGCGGAACAGGCTCCAGCCGCCCAGGGTGAGGGCGCTGAGCAATACGCTACCGAGTTTGAGGGCCTGGCGTCGCAGCATGATCAGTCACCGTCGTTGGCATTGAAGCCCAGCTGGATGTTCAACGCCTTGGCCAGCTCGCCTTCGTGCAGGCGGTGGACGACGTTTAGGCTGTCGTAGATCTGGTTCAGGGTTTGCTGGCCGGCGTCGTCGGCCAGCAGCTCGCCCAGGGTCTTCTGGTTGGCGGCCAGCAGCTTGAGCGAGGCAGCGTAGGCGGCGTCGATCTTGTCCGCCAGGGTTTTCTGATCGCTGGACAGCAAGCCGCGCAGGCCTTGGTTGTCGACCCCGAGCCAGACCGCTTCGGCGGCCTTGAGGCTGGCCTCCAGGCTCTTGAGCGAGCTGTGGCTGCGCCAGGCTTCGGCCTGCAGTGGCTGCGGAATACCCTTGCTCTGGCGGCCCATCGGTGCTCCGAGCTTTTTCTTCAGGCTGTCCAGGGCGGTGACCTGGGCGCGCAGCAGGTCGGCGATGGCCTCGTGGGAGTCGGCGTAGCGCTGGTTGGGGAACTTGGTCATCTGCGAGAGCATGCCGTCGGTGCTGTTCCAGCCCTTGAGGATCTCTTCGGCCAGGGCCTTCTGATGTTCACCAATGGCGACCAGCAACGGGCAGTAGCGGGCTTTCTGCTCGGCTGTGGCAATGTCCGGCTTGCTGTCGAACAGGATGTACTCGTAGGCCGACAGGCCACGTACCACCACGCTGGCCTTGCCCAGGGCCGCGGCATCGACGGGCTGGTCGGCGTTGACCAACTGCTCGACCTGGCGGCCGACCAGGTTCTTCTTGTCGGGCCAGAACTGTACCTGCCAGGCGCGGTTGCCTTCGGCCAGCGGGCCGACCAGCAGCGGTTGCAGTTCGGCCCAGGCCTTTTGCGCATTGAGGAAGTCGGCCCGGGCCTTGTCCAGGGTTTCCTTGCCTTCGCAGTAGGCCAGGGCGCTGGCGGCCAGCGTGCGGTCGGCTTCGACCCAGCGGCTGTAGGTGGGCAGGATCACCTGTTTGGCGATGGCAGCGGAGGTCACGGCTTGCGGGTCCTGCGGCGAACAGGCGCCGAGGGCGAGTGCGGCGAGGCTGGTGAACAACAGTTTGGGTCGGAACATGCCCGGCTCCTTTGCGCTTTTTAAAGTGAGTTCAGGAAAGCCAGCAACGCGGCACGCTGCTCGGCATTGAAAGTGAGTACGAAATTGCGTGCCGCCTCGGCCTCACCACCGTGCCAGAGCACCGCTTCGAGCAGGCTGCGGGCGCGGCCGTCGTGCAGGAACTGGCTGTGGCCACTGACCGTTTCGCTCAGGCCTATGCCCCACAGTGGCGGGGTGCGCCAGTCCTGGCCGTTGGCGGCAAATTCGGTCCGCTCGTCGGCCAGGCCCGGGCCCATGTCATGCAGCAGCAGATCGCTGTAGGGGCGGATCAGCTGGTTGGCCAGTTCCGGCTCGGCGGCATTGGTGGCGGTGGTGAACTGTGGTGTATGGCAGCCCTGGCAGCCGGCCTGGTAGAACAGGTTCTTGCCCGCCAGCACCTGCGGCGAGCCCACGTCGCGGCGGGCCGGCACGGCCAGGTTACGGGTGTAGAAGGTGACCAGGCGCAGGATGTTGTCGCTGACCTCCTTCTCGCCATCGGCACCGTCGCCGTTGGGCGCGGCCAGGCAGTCGGCCTGCGACGGGGTGCAGTCACCATTGGGCTGCAGTGTGGTGGTCAGGCCCATGTCGCCGGCAAAGGCGTGAACGTTCTGCTGGTTGACGTTGGGCTGCCCGGCCTTCCAGCCGAAGCGGCCGACCACGGTCTTGCCCAGGGCATCGTCCCACACCCGGTTGGCCCGGCCGCGGATGCCGTCGCGGTTACGGTCATCCGGATCTTCGTTGGCCAGCAGGTCGGCTTCGGGGATGGCTTCGAGCAGGCCCAGGCCGATCATCGGCGGCGCCACCCGCGCCGAAAAGCGCGTGTCGGGGTGCATCACGCCATAGCCGAGCTGGGTGATCTGCAGGGCCGGCTTGCGCAGCTCGACCTGGTGACCGTCCTCGAACGACACCGTTTCGCTGGTGTAGCTCACCCGCACCTTGCCTTCCGGCGTCACGCCGGGGATGGCCATGTCCTGCAACTGGGTGCCATAGACCGGCTCCGGCACCACCCCGAGGCGTTCGACCACCTTGGCCAGGTAGGGCTGGTCGGGGATCGACAGGCGTACCAGCATCGAAACGGCGTTGCTGTCGCCCGGCTCTGGCGGGTGGCCGCGCCCGTCGCGCACGTGGCAGTTCTGGCAGGCATTGGTGTTGAACAGCGGACCCAGGCCGTCACGCGCGGTGGTGGTGGAAGGGGCGATCACCCAAGGGTTGCGGAAGAAGCTGTTGCCTACGGCGAAGTCCAGGCGCCGCTCGGCCGAGAGGTTGGCCGAGGGCAGGGAATAGGCATTGCGGTCAGTGCGCTGCACGGTGGCTTTGCCGCCCGACAACGCTTCGCCGGGCTCGGCCTGGGTGAAACGCGGAGCGTCGTCACAAGCGGCGAGGGCAAAGGCCAGCAGCAGGGGGGAGAGTCGGGACAGCGACAAGGACATCGAGAATCCTGGGCGTGAGCGAAAAACCGGCGTGCAAGCTTAGCAGGGTGAAAGAGTTTGAATAAGAGCAATTTGCAATTGCTGGATGAAATCGATGTCAGTTGGCCATGGTTTGTGGTCGCCTGGTCGGGCCCTA
>NZ_JBNRIJ010000011.1:21708-43484 GCF_053557675.1 Pseudomonas sp. XP1
CTGCGGTATCCGGGTTCAGGTTGGCAATGCCCAGCTTGCCCGCGGCCTGCTCGATCGCACCGGTCTGCTTGACCAGGGAGGCAATGGCGTCACGCACGATCTGGTTGCCGGCTGCGTTGTCGGCAGCGATCAGCTGGTCGTAGTGCTCGCCCTTGAGGGCGTGGTCGACGATCACCTGGATCTTGGCTTCGGTGGCTTCCAGGTCGGCCTTGAGGGTGGCGTCGGCGGCCGGGTCTACCTTGGCCACCAGCGACGACAGGCTCGGGCCGGTCACCTTGCTGCCGTCCGGGCGGGTGTACTCGCCCAGGTAGACGTTGCGGATGCCCTTGGCGTCATAGAAGTGCGAGTAGTGGGTGTTGTCGCTGAAGCAGTCGTGCTCGTCTTCCGGCGAGTTGGCTTCCAGCGAAACCTTCATGCGCTCGCCAGCCAGTTCGCCCAGCGACAGGCTGCCCATGCCGAACAGCATCTTGCGCAGGCCGTCGTTGACCGACTCGGCTTCCAGCTTGGCGCGGTAGTTGTCGGCAACATTCGGTGCCCAGTTGCCGACCATCTCTTCGAGGTCCTTGACCAGCAGGTCGGTGACCGCTTTCAGGTAGGCACGGCGGCGGTCGTTGTGGCCACCGGTGGCGCCCTTGCCTTCAAGGTAATCAGACGCCGGACGGTTGCCCGCGCCCGGGCCGGTGCCGTTCAGGTCCTGGCCCCAGAGCAGGAATTCGATGGCGTGGTAGCCGGTGGCGACGTTGGCTTCGGAGCCGCCCAGCTCGTTCAGGCTGGCCAGCTTCTCGGGAGTGATGTCCTTGACGTCGATCTTCTCTTCGCCCACCTGGATCTCGGTGTTGGCGATGATGTTGGCGTTGGCTGCCGGGTTGCCCAGGGCGTGCTCATAGCTCTTGTCGACGTAGTCGATCAGGCCTTCGTCCAGCGGCCAGGCATTCACCTGGCCTTCCCAGTCGTCGATGATGGTGTTGCCGAAGCGGAAGGCTTCGCTCTGCAGGTACGGTACGCGCGAGGCGACCCAGGCTTCCCTGGCTGCCTTCAGGGTTTCGTCGTTGGGCTTGGCCAGGAACGCGTCGACTGCGGTCTGCAGAGTCTTGGCGGTGCTCAGCGAATCGCTGTACACGGCGTAGACCAGCTCTGCGTAATGCTTGACCACGGCTTTGCCGGCGGCTTCGTCGACAACCCCGGGCGCCGCAGCGTTGGTGCTGGCGGCAGCAGGTGCCTGAGCTTGCGGCGCGGCGGCCTTGTCGTCCTTGCCTTCACCGCAACCGGCGAGAGCGATGGCAATGGCCAGCAGACTGGCGGAGGCCAGAGGCATTCGAATCATTATTGGTTTTCCTGCGTCGTGTGGTTGGACCATGGGTAGACCGTGCGCCGTGGCACGCGAAACGGCAACATCATGCGAAAGATTTGCATTTGCTGTAAAGGGGGCGGGCATGCAATTCGTGTAAATGCCGGTCATGGCCTGTAACCGGGCTGGCGGCTCAGAACATCGAAACCTGGTTGCGCTGCGCCTGCTTGAGGAAGTTGGTCAGCTCACGGGCCGACAGCGGCTTGCTGTAGTGGTAGCCCTGGCCCTCGTGGCAGCCTTGGGCGACGATATAGCTTTCCTGTTCGGCGGTTTCCACGCCTTCGGCGATCACCTGCATCCCCAGGCTCTTGCCGAGCTGGATGATGGCACGAACGATGGTAGCGTCGTCATCGTCGTCCAGCAGGTCCTGGACGAAGCTCTTGTCGATCTTGATCTTGTCCAGCGGCAGCGATTTCAGGTAGCTGAGCGACGAGTAGCCGGTGCCGAAGTCGTCGATGGCAATCAGTGCTCCGGAGCGGCGCAGGCTCAGCAGGTGCTGGGCGGCGGTGCTGATGTCTTCCATCAGGCCGGTCTCGGTGACTTCCAGCTCCAGGCTGCGTGGTGGCAGGCGGTAGGCCTGCAGCAGGTTGTTGACTACCCGCGGCAGTTCGTTGTGGTGCAGCTGCACGGTGGACAGGTTGACCGCCATGCGCAGGTCGCTGAAGCCCATGTCGTGCCATTCGCGCAGTTGCCGGCAGGCCTGGTCGAGCACCCATTCGCCAATGCTGATGATGCTGCCGTTCTGTTCGGCCAGGGGGATGAACTGGTCTGGCGGTACCATGCCCAGCTCCGGGTGCTGCCAGCGCAGCAGCGCCTCGACACCGACCACGCGGTGGTCGCGGTAGCTGATCTGTGGCTGATACACCAGGTACAGCTGGTTGCGTGGCAGGGCTTCGCGCAGGTCCTTTTCCAGCTCGCGACGGCGGCGCATCTCGCTGTCGACGCTGGCGATGTAGAACTGGTAGCGGTTGCGCGAACGGGCCTTGGCCAGGGTCATGGTCTGTTCGGCTTTCTGCAACAGCTTCTCGGTGCTGTCGCCGTCTTCCGGGAACAGTGTGATGCCGATGGTGGCGCGCAGGCGGATTTGCTGGTGGTGGTCGAGGTCGAACGGCACTTCCAGGTCATCGAGGATACTCTGTGCCAGTTCGGCCGCCTCGTAAGGCTGCTCGATATTGGCCTGCACCAGGGCGAACTGGTCGCCACCCAGGCGTGCCAGGGCGCCCAGGCGGCCACTGTGGGCGCGCAGGCGGTCGGCCAGGGCCAGCAGCAGCTGGTCGCCGACCTGGTAGCTGAACTGCTCGTTGATGCCCTTGAAGTCGTCCAGGCCTACGCACAGTACTGCCACACGGTGTTGCAGGCGGCCGCCGTCGACGAGGATCTTGTCCAGTTGCTGCTGCAGTTGCTGGCGGTTGGGCAGGCCGGTGAGGAAGTCGTACTGGGCCATGCGTTGCAGGCTGTTTTCCGCCTCGTGGCGCAGATGGGTGTTGCGCTCGATCGAGGCCAGCAACTGGTTGGCGGTATTTACCCAGAGACCCAGCTCGTTCTTCTCGTGGCCCTTGAGCAGCGGCAGCTGGTGCTGGCTGGGGCGGTCGGGGTTGATCTGGGTGAGGTGCTCGATGATCTTCGACAGCGGTTTGGTCAGCAGCCAGTGGTAGACCAGGTACAGCACCAGACCCATGGCCAGGGCCCGCAGCACGCCGGAGATGAAGATGATCACGGCGTTGATCAGGAAGTCTTCGCCGTAGGACGAGGTGTCCAGGGTGATACTCAGGTCGCCGTAGTATTCGCTGTAGGGGCCGCGGCCGACCAGTTGCGTGGTGTAGGTGCGTTCCTGGCCGAGGATCAGGTCGGTCAGCCAGCGCATGGACATGTCCTGCAGCGGGCGGGACTTTTCCGCCAGCATGGTTTCGTTGGGGTGGCCGATGGAGGCCATGCGTACCGATTCGTCCTGGAACAGGCCTTCCATCACTTGCATGCCCATTTCGCGGTCGAGGCTGTATACGGCCTGGGTCGAGGGGTCGCGGAACATGTCGAGGATGCGCTGGGCATCGTTGTTCACGGCCTGGCGGGTCTTGTAGGTGTCGTAGACGATTTGCGCACAGCTGAGCACGACACCGACCGCTAGCGCCGACAGCAGCACGACCCTGAGCAACTTGACCGACAAGCTGTTCCGCAATTCCAGCTTCAATGGGGTTTCCTTAATCCATGCGCATGGCATCATTTTGCCATCAACGATGACGATACACTATCGGCCGACCTTCAGTAGTGTATCGGTTGCCTAACCCCGCAACTTGAATGCGCCGTAACGATATTCCAGAGGTTTGATGTTAGCGTGCTATGCGGGCTGAGCAAGCAAAACCGTGCCGGCTTTGCGCGGTTAAACCCGCTCCCACAGGGATAGCATCAAGTCCACAAGCGGCGCCGTACCTGTGGGAGCGGGTTCACCCGCAAAGAGGCCGGTACAGGCATAAAAAAACCCGGCACCAGGCCGGGTTTTTCGTTCAGGGCTGAATGACTCAGGCCTTGAAGGTCTTGCCTTCGAACTGTTCGGCAACGAAGGCCCAGTTGACCAGGTTCCAGAACGCCTCGACGTACTTCGGACGCAGGTTGCGGTAGTCGATGTAGTAGGCGTGTTCCCAGACGTCGCAGGTCAGCAGCGGGGTGTCGCCGCTGGTCAGCGGGCAGCCGGCGCCGATGGTGCTGGCCAGGGCCAGGGAACCGTCAGCCTTCTTCACCAGCCAGCCCCAGCCGGAACCGAAGGTGCCAACCGAAGTCTTGGTGAACTCTTCCTTGAACTTGTCGAAGGAACCGAAAGCGGCGTTGATGGCGTCAGCCAGGGCACCGGTCGGCTGGCCACCGGCGTTTGGTGCCAGGCAGTTCCAGTAGAAGGTGTGGTTCCAGACTTGAGCGGCGTTGTTGAAGATACCGCCCGAAGAGCTCTTGACGATCTCTTCCAGGGTCTTGCCTTCGAATTCGGTGCCTGGGACCAGGTTGTTCAGGTTCACGACATAGGTGTTGTGGTGCTTGTCGTGGTGATACTCCAGGGTTTCCTTGGAGATGTGCGGCTGCAGGGCATCGTGGGCGTATGGCAGCGGCGGCAATTCAAAAGCCATGGTGGATCTCCTGATTCAGGTCTGTTTGCGGTTTGCGCAAGGCCGATCACGGGCGGCCCGATGAGCGTCGGCGAGTTTGTACTCTTTGCGACGCAAGCGCTGGATCATAGCACCGGGCCCGGCGCATAACCACGCAACAAAGATAGGGAATAGAGGTTCCAGAGCGGTTGGGGTGTGCCGACCGGTGGTGTTCGGCTTAACGCTTGTAGCGCCTGTGAGACCGAGCGCCGCGCGGGCGGCGCTCGGTCTCACAGGCGATAAAGATGTTGTGGTGAGCCCAGGTCAGTTGAAGATCAACTGCGCCGCCACCGCGAACATCATCACCGCCACCATCAGGTCGAGCATGCGCCAGGTCGCCGGCCGGGCCAGCCACGGTGCCAGCCAGGCCGCGCCGATCGCCAGGGTCGAGAACCACAGCAGCGAGGCGCTGGCGGCACCGGCCACGTAGGCACCGGGCGCAGCCTGCTGGGCGCCCAGCGAGCCGATCAGCAGCACCGTGTCGAGGTACACGTGCGGGTTCAGCAGGGTCACTGCCAAGGCACTGAGCAGTACCGCGCGGCGTGACCGGGCACCCTGGCCTTGCTGGTGCTGCAGGCTCTGCCTGGAGCAGGCGCTGCGCAAAGCCTTGGCGCCGTACCAGATCAGGAACACTGCACCGCCCCAGCGGGCGATCGCCAGCAACGTCGGGTTGTGCGCCAGCACGGTGGCAAGGCCGAACACTCCGGCAGCCACCAGGATGGCGTCACAGATGATGCACAGTGCCGCCACCGGCAAATGATGCTCGCGGCGCAAGCTCTGGGCGAGGACGAAGGCGTTCTGTGCACCGATGGCCATGATCAGGCCGAAGGCCACGAGCATGCCGTTAAGATAGCTTTGCCACATGGCGTGCTCTCCAAAGAGTCCAAAAGATGCTGGTCATTGTGATGAAGCACGCTGTATAAGAAAAACAAATAGATCTGATCCGTCATTAGGAAAATCGATGTTCGACTACAAACTGCTGGCCGCCCTTGCTGCGGTGATCGAGCAGGGCGGTTTCGAACGCGCGGCGCAGGTGCTGGGCTTGTCGCAGTCGGCCATCTCCCAGCGCATCAAGCTGCTCGAGGCGCGGGTCGGCCAGCCGGTGCTGGTGCGTGCCACACCGCCAAGCCCTACCGAAGTCGGCCGCCAGTTGCTCAACCATGTGCAGCAGGTGCGCCTGCTCGAACGCGACCTGCAGCGCCAGGTGCCGGCGCTGGATGAGGAGGGCATGCCCGAGCGCCTGCGCATCGCCCTCAACGCCGACAGCCTGGCGACCTGGTGGGCCGGCGCAGTGGGCAACTTCTGCGCACAGCACAATGTGCTGACCGACCTGGTGGTGGAGGACCAGGAAGTGGGCCTGAAACGCATGCGTGCGGGCGAAGTGGCGGCTTGCCTGTGTGGCAGCGAGCGGCCAGTGGCCGGCGCGCGCAGCCTGCCGCTGGGCGCCATGCGCTACAGGGCGCTGGCCAGTCCCGGGTTCATGGCGCGGCATTTTCCACACGGTTTCGTTGCCAGCCGCCTGGCCCGTACCCCGGCGATCGTGTATGGCCCGGACGACTTCCTGCAACACCGTTACCTGGCATCGCTGGGCATCGAAGATGGCTTCCTGCACCACTTGTGCCCGTCATCCGAAGGCTTCCTGCGCATGACCGAAGCCGGCCTGGGCTGGGGGTTGGTGCCGGAACTGCAGGCTCGCGAGCAACTGGCCAGCGGGCAGTTGGTGGAAATCTGCAGCGATACCCCCATCGATGTGCCGCTGTACTGGCATCATTGGCGCAATGGCGGGCAACTGCTCGCGCAACTGACCGACCACCTGCGGCACACCGCGCGGCAATGGCTGGTGCCCTTGTAGCCACGGCTGGCGTCAGTTGCATCTGAAATCTGGCAAGACGGAGTCTTACATGCGAATTCTGGTCACCGGCGCGAGTGGCTTCATTGGCGGGCGCTTTGCGCGCTTTGCCCTGGAGCAGGGCCTGGACGTGCGGGTCAGCGGCCGTCGAGCCGAGGGGGTCGAGCACCTGGTCAAGCGCGGCGCTCAGTTCATCCCCGGCGACCTGGGTGATGCCGAGTTGGCACGCCGCCTGTGCCAGGGCGTCGAGGCGGTGGTGCACTGCGCTGGCGCAGTAGGCAACTGGGGGCGCTACCAGGATTTTTACCAAGGCAATGTGATGGTCACCGAAAACGTGGTCGAGGGCTGCTTGAAGGAGCACGTACGGCGGCTGGTACACCTGTCGTCGCCGTCGATCTACTTCAATGGCCGCTCGCGCCTGGACATCCGGGAAGACCAGGTGCCGCGCCGCTTCCATGACCATTACGCGCAGACCAAGCACATGGCCGAGCAGAAAGTGTTCGGTGCCCAGGAGTTTGGCCTTGAAGTACTGGCGCTGCGCCCACGCTTCGTCACCGGTGCCGGCGATGCCAGTATCTTCCCGCGGCTGATGCAGATGCAGCGCAAGGGGCGTGTGGCGATCATCGGCAACGGCCTGAACAAAGTCGATTTCACCAGCGTGCACAACCTCAACGAAGCGCTGCTCAGTGCCCTGTTTGCCGACGACCGGGCGCTGGGCCAGGCCTACAACATCAGCAACGGCCAACCGCTGCCGCTGTGGGACGTGGTCAACTACGTGATGCGCCAGATGCAGCTGCCGCAGGTTACCCGTTACCGCTCCTACGGCCTGGCCTACAGCCTCGCCGCGCTGAACGAGGCGGCCTGCATGTTGTGGCCGGGGCGCCCGCAACCGACCCTGTCGCGCCTGGGGATGCAGGTGATGAGCCGCGATTTCACCCTAGATATCAGCCGCGCCCGGCAGCACCTGGACTACCAACCCAAGGTCAGCCTGTGGACGGCGCTGGATGAATTCTGTGCCTGGTGGAAGCACCAGCCGCCGGGGCAGTGAAGCCGGCCGGCCGACAATGGTCATCAACGCGCCGCGCTGGCGGTTTATACTCGTGCCTCTTTGCGACTACCGCGGTTGAATGTATCCATGCGTAACCATGCTCACGATGACTACGATGACTACGATGACGTGCCTACCCTGCGTGCCGGCACCCATGACGATGACGAACTGATGCCGGCGCACGTGGTGCGCAGCCGCCAGAAAGCCGCTCGGGGTGCCAGCACGGCGCCGCTGTGGGCGTTGCTCGGGGCCTCGTTCATCGCCTTGGCGGGGCTTGGCTGGTGGAGCTTCCAGCAGATCTCGCTGATGGAGCAGCAGTTGGTGGCGACCCAGGAAAGCTTTGCCCGCATCAGTGAAGAGGCGGCGGGGCGCCTGCAGGCGATCAGCGGCAAGGTGGCGGCCAGCGAATCCGGCGCCACCACCAACAGCGAGGCGCTGAAGCTGCAGCTGCGCGAGTTGCAGAAGGGTGTGGCGGGGCAGACCGGCGACCTGGGCAAGCGCCTGGAGCAGGTGCTGGCCGATACCCGTGAACAGCAAAAGGCCGTGACCCAGTTGCAAACCCAGTTGCAGGCACAGCTGAAAGCGGTGAATGGCGAGCTGGCCGCGTTGCGCTCGGGGCAGGTCGATGGTGGCAAGCTGGATACGCAATTCAAGGGCCTGAACGAACAGGTAGCTGCGCTGAAGGCCGCGCAGGTGGATGGCGCCAAGCTGGACGGGCAGCTCAAGAGCCTGGGCAGCGAGGTGGCGGCGCTGAAGAAGCAGGGTAACCCGAGTGCGGCCATCCAGGGCCTGGAACAGGATATCCTGGTGCTCAAGAGCCAGGTCGACAACCGCCCGGCTGCTGCGTCGGCGGGTGGTGCTTCGGTGCAGGAATTCGACGCCTTCCGGGCGCAGACGACCCGCAACCTGAATACCTTGCAGAGCCAGATCCAGAACCTGCAGCAGCAGATCAACGCCCGGCCGTGAGATCACCTGAGCCTTCTTCGCGGGCACGCCCGCTCCCACAGGTACAGCGACAAGCTTGAAGATTGTGCTGACCCTGTGGGAGCGGGCGTGCCCGCGAATGGCCCTGAATCACAACCGCGGATAATCGATGTATCCCACCGGCCCCTTGCCATAGAAAGTCTCCGGCCGCGCCTCGTTCAACGGCGCATCCGCCGCCAGCCGTGCCGGCAGGTCAGGGTTGGCGATGAACGGCACGCCAAACGCCACTGCATCCGCCTTGCCGCTGGCGAGGGCCGCATTGGCACTGGCTTTGTCAAACCGCTCATTGACGATATACGGGCCGCCAAACGCTTCTTTGATCAATGGGCCAATGCTGTCATCGGCTTCCCGTTCCCGCGAACAGATGAAGGCGATACCCCGCTTGCCCAGCTCACGGGCCACGTAGGTAAAGGTTTCGGCACGGTCGGCATCGCCCATGTCATGGGCATCGGCACGCGGCGCCAGGTGCACGCCCACGCGGTTCGCACCCCACACCTCGATAGCTGCATCGGTCACTTCCAGCAGCAGCCGCGCACGGTTTTCCAGCGAGCCGCCATAGTGGTCGGTGCGCTGGTTGGTGCTGCTCTGCAGGAACTGGTCGAGCAGGTAGCCGTTGGCACCGTGGATTTCCACGCCATCGAAACCGGCAGCCTTTGCATTCTCGGCACCGCTGCGGTAGGCCTCGACGATGTCGATGATTTCTTCGGTTTCCAGCGCGCGTGGGGTGGGGTAGTCACTGAGCGGGCGCACCAGGCTTACATGGCCCTTGGGCTGGATCGCGCTGGGGGCCACCGGCAGCTCGCCGTTCAGGTAGCTGGGGTGGGAGATGCGGCCAACGTGCCAAAGCTGCAGGAAGATGCGCCCGCCAGCGGCATGTACGGCCTTTGTCACATTGTTCCAGCCACGCACCTGCTCGTCGTTCCAGATACCAGGGGTATCCGGGTAGCCGACGCCCATGGCGCTGACCGAGGTCGCCTCGCTGAGGATCAGCCCGGCGCTGGCGCGTTGTACGTAGTACTCGGCCATCAGCGCGTTGGGCACGCGGCCTTCGTCGGCCCGGCAGCGGGTGAGCGGGGCCATGATGATGCGGTTGGGCAGTTGCAGGTCGCCCAGTGTGATTGGATCGAAAAGCGTGGTCATGACGGTTACCTGCCTGTTCAGAGTGCTTGGCGCAGTTGTTCGAGAAACGCCTGGATGGTGGCTTCGTTGCGTTTGAAGAAGTGCCATTGGCCGATCTTCTGGCTGCTGATCAGCCCGGCGCGCTGCAGGGTGGCCAGGTGGGCGGAGACGGTCGACTGCGACAGGCCGCAGCGTTGGTCGATCTGCCCGGCACACACACCGTTCTCGGTGCTGTGATACTGGTCGGGGAATTGCGTTGCCGGGTCCTTCAGCCAGCTGAGGATTTCTCGCCTGACCGGGTGGGCAAGCGCTTTTATGATTTCGTCGAGATCGATAGGCATGGGTTCAGACTCGTTGTAGCGGTATATCGCGATATGGCGAAATATAAATCGTGGTTTCTCGATGTACAAATATGAAGAGGTTCTGAGCTGAGCACGAATCGCTATATCGCGTTATAACGATATAGGGCGCGGCAGTGCTAGACTGCGTTCATGAACTACCTTGCACACCTGCATCTCGGCGGCCCGGCGCCGCACCAACTGCTTGGCAGCCTGTATGGCGACTTCGTCAAAGGCTCGCTGGAAGGGCGCTTCCCGCCTGCGCTTGAGGCGGCCATCCGCCTGCACCGGCATATCGACAGCTACACCGACCAGCACCCGTTGGTGCTGGCGGCACTGGCGCGCTTTCCACGGGAGCGGCGGCGCTTTGCCGGCATCGTTCTGGATGTGTTTTTCGATCATTGCCTGGCACGACATTGGCGAGATTATGCCGAGCAGCCGCTGGAGCAGTTCACCGGTGACTTCTATCGGGTATTGCTCGCGCAGCCCGAGTTGCCAGGGCGGCTGGCGCGCATTGCGCCGTTCATGGCGGCAGATGACTGGCTGGGGGCGTATGGCGACTTTGCCACGCTGGAGCAAGTGTTCAACGGCATTGCCCGGCGCTTGTCGCGGCCGGAGGGGATGGTCGGGGTGATGGGAGAGCTGGAGCGGCTGTATGAGCCATTGCTGGCGGACTTCAGGGAGTTTTATCCACAGTTGCAGGCGTTTGCGGCAGCGGGGCGGATGTCTGGCAGTTAGTGCGGGGTTGTCATTGCTGGCCTCTTCGCGGGTAAACCCGCTCCCACAGGTACACCACAGAACGCAGGATGAGTGCCATCCCGGTGGCTCCCACAGGTACACCACAGAGCTCAGGATAAGGGCGGTCCCTGTGGGAGCGGGTTCACCCGCGAAAGGGCCAGAACAGGCAGTACAAGAATTCAGGCAGCCCGCGCCTGCCGCCGTGGCGCCAGCTCAACTTCTTCAACCCCGAACAGCGCCAGGTGAATCGCCTGCTGCGCCTGCAACGCCAGCACCGCTCTCTCCTTGCCCACGCTGCCGATCGGCTGCAGCAGGTGAATGCATACCTCGCCCCGTGGCAGGGCGAACAGGCGCATCAGGTGCGAAACAAGGTCATCGTCACCTATGAACGGTGCAATCGGGTCGATCTGGCCATCGCGCAGGTACTGGATGGCGACCGGCTGCACCGCCACGCCACGGTCGATGGCGCCTGCCAACAGGCGACCATGGAAGGTGCGCAGGGTACGGCCGCTGGTGGTGGTGCCTTCCGGAAAGATCAGTAGCGGCCGGGAAAGGCCCAGTTGCCCGGCGATCTGTTCACGCAGGCGCTGGCTGTCGCCCCCGCCACGGCGGATGAACAGGGTACCGGCCTTTTCCGCCAGCCAGCCGGCCACCGGCCAGTGGCGCACTTCGGCCTTGGACAGGAACGACAGGGGCAGCAGCATGCCGAGCAGCGGGATATCGGTCCAGGACACGTGGTTGCTGACCCACAGCATCGGCCGCTTCGGTAGCTCGCCGACCACCCGCACATCGAAGGGCAGGGCCGCGACCAGTCGCTTCATGAACAGGCAGGTCCAGCGCTGGCGGCGCTCGATAGGTGCCTTGAACCCCAGGCGTTCGCCCAGGGCGATCACGCTGGCCATCAGCATGCCCAGCAGCAGTACCAGCAGCAGTCGAGTCAGGCGGGCCATTACCCGCAGCTTCGGCATCAGACCGCTGCCTTGAAGTGGCGGGCGTAGCGCGGGCACAGTTCGTCGCGCTTGAGCAGAATGAACACATCGGCCACCTGGAAGTCTTCGTCCCAGCACGGCTCGCCGCAGATCTTCGCGCCCAGGCGCATGTACGCCTTGAGCAGCGGTGGCATTTCGGCAATGACGTTGTTCGGCAGGGCCAGGTTTGGCAACGGATTCTTCGGCTCGGCGCGCAGGTGCTCGGTGCACAGATAGCGGTCACGCAGTCGCTGCATCACCGCGTGGGCCTGTACCCCGCCATCCTGCATGGGGATGCTGGCGCAGCCCATCAGGTAGCTGTAGCGGCCTTCGTTGAGCACTTCGGCCAGTTCGCCCCAGAGCACGGCGATGGTGCCGCCGTTGCGGTAGTCGGGGGCTACGCAGGTTCGGCCCAGCTCCAGGATCGGGCCCTGCAGCTGCAACAGGCCGTGCAGGCTGAATTCTTCTTCGCTATAGAAGCGGCCCAGGCTGCTGGCGGCCTGATGGTCCAGCAGGCGGGTGGTGGCAACCAGCTCGCCGGTGCTCAGGTCGCGTACGCCAATGTGGCGGCAGTGCACGTCGTAGTCGTCCATGTCCAGGCCTTGCTCGGCTCCTTTGAGCTTGGCCTTGAATTCGGCGCTGAACACTTTGTAGCGCAGGGCCTGGGCTTCCTGCAGGGCCGCAGCGCCAACCAGGCGTTCGGCTTGCAGACGGCGTTCGGTGCTGTTGTCGCCAGCGTGAGCGATCCGAGTCATTACGAGTCTCCATAAGCCAGCCATGAAGGGTTGCGGCCGGTCGGCTTTGTTGTGCAAAGTCAGCCTAGGTAGATGGGGTGTCACCCCTGTGAATCTTTGGTGATGCTTGCGTGACACCCTCTGAGCCACAACTGAAAGCCCTTCAGCAAGGAGCCGACCGATGGCCTGGTTGCAACGACTCAACGACCCGCTTCGCCAAGCGCTGGCGGGCACCCTGGGCGAAACCTATGCCGCGCTGCTCGAGCGCCTTGGCCCGGTTGCCCCGTTCGAACTGGCAGTGCTCGGCGGGCGTGCGATGGCCACCCCGGGCCTGGCCTTCCTGATCGGCTACCAGGCCGCCCTGCGCGTGCTGTGGCCCAGTGCTCCACCCAGCCTCGGCGCCCTGTGCGCCACCGAGCGGCGCAGCGTGCGGCCAGCGGATATGCGCACGCGCCTGGACGGCTTGCGGCTGACCGGCAGCAAGGACTTCGTCACTGCAGGCCTGGAGGCGGAATGGCTGCTGGTGGCGGCGCGCTGCGAGGCGACGGGCGCGGCGCCACAATTGAATTTGGCGGTGGTCTACCCCGGGGAGCCAGGTGTGACGCTGGAAGCGCTGCCGACCCTGCCGCTGATGCCGGAGGTGGGGCATGGGCGATTGATACTGGAGCAGGCGGCGTGCGAGTTGCTGGCCGGTGATGGTTGGGATGCTTATGTGAAGCCGTTCCGTTCGCTGGAGGACTTGTATGTGCTTACGGCGTTGACGGCCTGGCTGTATGGCGTGGGGCAGGAGTGTGCCTGGCCGCAGGCCCTGCGCCTGCAACTGCTTGGGCTGCTGGCCGGGTGTGCCGAAGGTAGCCGGCAGTGCGCCGATAGCGTTGGTTGCCATTTGTTGCTGGGGGGCCTGTTTGCACAGTTCCAGGCGCTGCGAAGGGAGATCGATGCTGCATTGGCGGCGGGGCCGGCGCAGTGGGCGCAGATCTGGCAGCGTGACCAGGGGGTGATGGCGCTGGCGGCGGCGGCGCGGGAGAAGCGGCTGAACAAGGCTTGGGCTGCTGCGGGATTGTCATGAATGCCTGATAGGTTTGTGTGATCCGATGAATCCTGGGGCCGCTTTGCGGCCCTTTCGCGACACAAGGCCGCTCCCACAAAAGCAAGAGCAACGCGGTTCCCTGTGGGAGCGGCCTTGTGTCGCGAAAGGGCTGCGCAGCAGCCCCAAAATTGCGAGCCTGAAACGGGATGCTGAAAAGTCTGCTGCTGCTTTTTTGCATGGCTACGGGAACCGCCAAAGCCGAGGTCTGGCCAACTCCGGACTGGCCAATCGACAACACCCCCCTCGACTGGCAAGCCGTCGACGCCTACGCCTTCCCCGCACGCACCACCCCCGAACGCAGCGGCATCCGCACCGACGCCTTGCTGATCATCCGCGACGGCCGCATCCTCCACGAACGCTACGCCGCCCCCAGCACTGCCGCCACCGCCCACCTGACCTGGTCGATCAGCAAGAGCGTACTCGCCACGCTATTGGGCGTAGCCCAGGGCGAAGGCCGCTTCCAGCTGCAGGACCCGGTCACCCGCTTCTACCCGGCCATGCACGCCCATCCCGGCGTGCGCATGGCCGATCTGCTGCATTGGGCCAGCGGCCTGGACTGGCAGGAAGACTACGAGTACGCCCCGCTCAAGTCGTCGGTGGTGGCCATGCTCTATACCCGTGGCCGCGAAGACATGGCGGCCTATGCGGCGGCGCGAACAGCGGTGGCCAGCCCAGGCCAGCGGTTTCTGTATTCGAGTGGCGACAGCAACCTGCTGGCCGCCGCGCTTCGCGGCATGCTCGATGCCGGTCAGTACCCCGACTACCCCTGGCATGCACTGTTCAACCCGTTGGGGATCGATAGTGCGGTATGGGAGCGGGACCGCGTGGGTACTTATGTGGGTTCGTCCTACCTGTACCTCAGCGCTCGAGACCTTGCACGCATCGGCCTGCTGATGCAGCGCGACGGGCGCTGGCAGGATCGGCAATTGCTACCCAAGCCCTGGGTGGCCTTCAACCGCACGCCGTTTGCCGAGGCCGAAGCGCTGCCCGGCGAGGCCAACCCCGGTGGCCACTGGTGGCTCAACCAGCCTCTGGACGGTGCTGCACGGCCTTGGCCGAGTGCGCCCGCAGACACCTATGCAGCCCTTGGCCACTGGGGCCAGGCGCTGTACGTGCTGCCCGCGCAAAAGCTGGTGATCGTGCGTTACGCCGATGACCGCGACGGCAGCTACCAGCACGACGAGCTGCTCAAGCGGATACTCGTGGCGCTGGCTGGGGAGGGGGCATGAAGCGGATGCTGTTGGTGGTGTTGCTGGGGCTGGTGTACTGGGCCTGGCACGAGCGCCAGGCTCTGGCGGACTTCCCCGGTATCCTTTCGGCCTACTCGGCCAAGGAATATTGCTCGTGCCGCTTCGTCATGGGGTTCGAGCCGGCGTATTGCCAAGGCTACGTGAAGCAATGGCTGCCGCTGAGCCTGCTGGAGGAAGACAGCCAACAGCGGCAGGTTACCGCCGAAGGCCTGGGCCGTCGCAATCAGGCCGCCTGGCAAGGCCCGCGCGAGGGCTGCCGCTTGCTGCCGTGAAGGCGGGCGGGTAAGGTTGGCGGCCTGGTTTCACGAGATCTGTCATGTTCAAGCTGCCCCGCCTGCTGCCCGCCTTGTTGCTGGCTTTTTGCCTGCCCGCCCATGCCAACTGGCACCTCGATGGCGAGTCTTCGCGCCTTTCGTTCATTACCGGCAAGAACGGTAATACTGCCGAAGTGCACCGCTTCCTGGTGCTGCATGGCACGGTCGACCGCAAGGGTGTGGCCGGGCTGCGCATCGAGATGGATTCGGTGAGCAGCGGTATTCCACTGCGTGACGAGCGCATGCGCGAGGACCTGTTCGAGGTCGAGCGCTTTGCCGAAGCCAAGGTGCAGGCGCAACTGGACCTGCGGCCGATCAACGACCTGGCCAACGGTGCCCAGATCGAACTGCGCCTGCCATTGACCGTGACCCTGCATGGCCAGTCGCACAGCTACAACGCCTTGCTGCTGGCCACCCGGCTGGACGAGCGACGCTTCCAGGTGGTGACCCTTGAGCCCTTGGTGCTGCGCGCCGAAGATTTCGGCCTGTTGCCGGGGCTGCAACGCCTGCGCAAGTTCGCCGGGCTCAAGTCCATCAACCCTTCGGTGCCGGTTAGCGCGGTGCTGATCTTCACCGCCCGCTGACATGCCGGGGCCGGTCTTTCCCTGGCGGGATGGCAACCAGTTCGAACTGCTGATCGACGGCCCCGAGTTTTTTCCGCGCATGCTCCTGGCGATCATGCGCGCCGAGTTCCAGGTCGACCTGGAGCTGTACCTGGTCGAGGCCGGTGACTGCGCGGATGCTGTGGTCGAAGCGCTGGAGCAGGCTGCCCGACGCGGCGTGCGGGTGCGCTGCCTGTTCGACGACTATGGTTCGCTGGCTTTCAACAGCAAGTTGCGTCAGCGCCTGCTGGACGCAGGTGTGTATCTGCGCTGGTACAACCGCCTGCGCTGGAAGCGTGGCCTTCGCAACCTGTACCGCGACCACCGCAAGTTGCTGCTGGTGGACGAGCGCTGGGCCGTGGTGGGTGGTACGGGCGTCACCGACGAGTTCTGGACGCCGGGCGAGGCGACCAGTGAGTGGCACGAGGTGATGGTGCAGATGCAGGGGCCGGTGGTGAGCGACTGGCAGTTGCTGTTCGACCGCCAGTGGCACGCCAACAACCGTCGCACCGCCTGGCGCCCCGCCGAGGGCTTTGGCCTGCCGCGGCTGCCCAAGGTGCCTGCGCAGGGGCAGGGCATGGGCCGGGTGGCCTATGCCGACGCCCGCCAGCACCAGGACATCCTGCATTCGCTGGTGCGGGCGATCAACAGCGGCAAGCAGCGAGTGTGGCTGGCCACGCCTTACTTCCTGCCGACCTGGAGCGTGCGCCGGTCGCTGCGCCGGGCTGCCGGCAAGGGGGTCGATGTGCGGCTGCTGCTGACCGGGCCGCGCACCGATCACCCCTCGGTACGTTACGCCGGACACCGCTATTACCCGCGCCTGCTGCGCGCCGGGGTGCGCATCTATGAGTACCAGCCTTGTTTCCTGCACCTGAAGATGGTGCTGATCGACGACTGGGTCAGTATCGGCTCATGCAACTTCGATCACTGGAACCTGCGTTTCAACCTCGAGGCCAATATCGAGGCGCTCGACCCACCACTGACGGCTGCCGTGCAGGCCAGCTTCGAGCGTGATTTCGCCTTGAGCGAGGTGGTCGACCTGGGCCACTGGAATGCCCGGCCGCTGTGGCGCCGGGTGAAGCAGCGGTTGTGGGGTTGGCTGGACCGGTTGGTGGTCAACTTGCTCGACCGTCGCGACTGAGACCGGCTATCGTGCAGTGACTGTCTCAAGGCAATCGAAGGAGTGGGTGCGATGACGGCGAAGAAGATTCTCATGTTGGTCGGCGACTACGTCGAAGATTACGAAGTCATGGTGCCGTTCCAGGCGTTGAGCATGGTCGGGCACACGGTGCATGCGGTATGCCCGGAAAAGGTCGCGGGGCAGACTGTGCGCACCGCGATTCATGATTTCGAGGGCGAACAGACCTACAGCGAAAAACCGGGGCACAACTTTGCCCTGAACTACGATTTCGTGCGGGTGCGTGCCGAGGGTTATGACGCGTTGTTGATCCCCGGTGGCCGTGCACCGGAGTACCTGCGTCTGGATGAGCGGGTGCTGGAACTGGTGCGGGCGTTCGACCAGGCTGGCAAGCCGATCGCGGCCGTATGCCATGGTGCCCAGCTGTTGGCGGCGGCCGGCGTGCTGGAAGGGCGCGAATGCAGTGCGTACCCGGCGTGTGCGCCGGAAGTGCGCTTGGCGGGCGGGACATTCATCGATATCGCGGTGGACCAGGCGCATGTGGACGGCAACCTGGTGACGGCACCGGCATGGCCGGCGCATCCGGCGTGGCTGGCGGAATTCCTCAAGGTGCTTGGCTCAAGGTTTGCACAGTTCCTGTGGGAGCGGGTTTACCCGCGAAAGGGCCCGAACAGACTAGCGCAGTGTCCGCTCCAGCCCACCCACCAGCATGCTTTCCATCAACCCCAGCCCCTGTTCTTCAGGCAAGGCCTTCAACAGCCCCGGCAACTGGTTCAGCAGCGTCGCCACCACATGCGCCGTGGCCACCAGGGCCTCCCCTTGCAACTTCGCCTGCGGTGCGATCAACCTCAGCAACCCCGCCTCATAGCGCTTGCGCAACAAGGCCAGGCGTGCCTGCTGGTCTTCGCTCAGGCAACAGAAGTCGCGCTCTGCCAGGCGAAACTGCATGGGCCGTTCAGCATGCAGCTGCCAATGTGCGGCAATCAGGCTGCTCAGCGCCGACGCCCCGCGTGCCATGGCCCGCCGCCCCTGGTCCAGGGTGGCCTGCAACTCCTCGTACAACTCCTCGATCAGGTCGTACAACAAGTCCTGCTTGCTGGGAAAGTGGTGGTACAGCGAGCCTGCGGTAAGCCCAACATGGGCTGCCAGCTCGCGCATGCTGACCTGGCCAAAGCCCTTTTCGGCAAACAGCGCCATGGCCCGGTCACGCCGCTCTTCGAAGTTGGCACAGCGCATCGCGGCATTGACCGGGGGCATGGCGTTCGCTCCTCAGTAGGTGAAGAAACCGCGGCCGCTCTTGCGCCCCAGCCAACCGGCCGCGACCATTTCCTTGAGCAACGGGGCAGGGCGGTACTTGCTGTCGTTGAAGCCTTCATGGAAGGCCTCCATGATTGCCAGCAGGGTGTCCAGGCCGATCAGGTCGGCCAGGGCCAGCGGGCCGATCGGCTGGTTGCAACCCAGGCGCATGCCGGTGTCGATATCCTCGGCACTGGCCAGGCCTTCCTGGCGCACGAAGATCGCTTCGTTGATCATCGGCACCAGGATGCGGTTGACCACGAACCCCGGGCGGTTGCCGGCGGTGATCGGGGTCTTGCCGACCTTTTCGGTCACCACGAGCGCCTGGGCGTAGGTGCTGTCGCTGGTCTGCAGGCCGCGAATGATCTCGACCAGCGCCATCATCGGCACCGGGTTGAAGAAGTGCACGCCGATGAATCGCTCGGGGTGCTCGATGCTGGCCGCCAGCTGGGTGACCGACAGCGACGAGGTGTTGGTGGCGATCAGGCAGTCGGCTGCGACGTTGGCAGCCACCTGCTGCAGGATGCGCTGCTTGAGCTGCAGGTTCTCGGTGGCGGCCTCGATCACCATCTGCGCACTGCTGAGCTGGGTGTAGTCGGTGCTGGTGCGAATGCGGGTGCGGGCGGCTGCCGCCTTGTCGGCGTCGAGGGTACCTTTGCCGACCTGGCGCTCGAGGTTCTTGCTCAAGGTGGCCACGCCGCGCTCCAGCGCAGCGTCGGAAACGTCCACCAACAGCACCTGGTAGCCGGCCACCGCACACACCTGGGCAATGCCGTTGCCCATGGTGCCGGCGCCGATCACGGCAATCTGTTCAATGCTCATGTGTCAGTCTCCCTCAGACGCGCTCGAAGACCACGGCGATGCCTTGGCCACCGCCGATGCACATGGTGGCCAGGGCGTAGCGGCCCTGGATGCGCTGCAGCTCATGGATGGCCTTGGTGGCGATGATCGCGCCGGTGGCGCCCACCGGGTGACCCAGCGAAATGCCCGAACCGTTGGGGTTGACCTTTTCCGGGTCGAAGCCCAGTTCGCGAGCCACGGCGCAGGCCTGGGCGGCGAAGGCTTCGTTGGACTCGATCACGTCCAGGTCCTGCACCTTGAGGCCGGTCTTCTCCAGCACCTTGCGGGTGGCCGGGATCGGGCCAAGGCCCATCAGTTCAGGCTCCACGCCGGCATGTGCATAGCCCACCAGGCGTGCCAGCGGTTTCAGGCCCAGGCGGCGCACCGCATCACCACTGGCCAGTACCAGGCCGCCAGCGCCGTCGTTGATGCCACTGGCGTTGCCGGCGGTAACGGTGCCGTCTTTCTTGAACACGGCCTTCATCCCTGCCAGTTGTTCGGCGGTCACCTCGCCACGCACATGCTCGTCGGTGCTGAACTGCACGCTGCCCTTGCGGGTTTTCAGTTCCAGCGGGACGATCTGGCTGGCGAAGCGGCCTTCGGCAATGGCGCGGGCGGCGCGGCGCTGGCTGGTCAGGGCCAGTTCGTCCTGCATTTCGCGGGTGATGCCGTGCTTGGCCGCAACGTTCTCGGCAGTGATGCCCATATGGAAGTGCTCGAACGGGTCCTGCAGCACGCCGACGGTGTAGTCGATGCCTTGCAGGTCACCCATGCGAGCGCCCCAGCGTGCCTGCGGCAGCAGGTACGGGCCACGGCTCATGGATTCGGCGCCCGCCGCCACGGCCACATCGGTATCGCCCAGCAGCAGGCATTGTGCCGCTGATACGATGGCCTGCAGGCCCGAGCCGCACAGGCGGTTGACGTTGAATGCCGGGGTTTCCTTGGGGATGCCGGCGTTCATTGCCGCCACGCGGGCCAGGTAGGCGTCACGTGGTTCGGTCGGGATCACCGTGCCCATCACCAGGTGGCCGACTTGCTCGGCGGCCACGCCCGAGCGCTCGATGGCGGCACGGGTGATGGCGCTGGCCAGGTCGGCCAGCGGCAGGTCCTTGAGGGAACCGCCAAAGCCACCAATGGCTGAACGGACGGCACTGACGACGTAGATTTCTGCGCTGCTCATAGGGGCTCCGATTGCGAAGGCATGGCGGGACCGGGCCAGGCTCTGCGAGAATGGCCGGCGATCCCGGAGTGGGACCGAGTCTAGGCAAAGGCTCTGTTGCAGCCTATGCCGGAACTGTTCAGACAACCTGGCACTTTTTGCCACTCAGCATAGACAGCGAAAACCGCCATGCGCGATAGCGATTCGGTCGCCGTGTACTTCCTCAATGCCATGCTCCACGCCCTGCGCGACTGCCCCGCCGAACGCGATGCGCAGCTGCGCGCGGTGGGCATCGACCCGCAACTGCTCGAGCAACCCCAGGCTCGTGTACCGGCCAAGGCCTTCGCCCAGCTGTGGCTGGCGATGATCCAGCACCTGGACGACGAGTTTTTCCGCCTCGACAGCCATGGCATGCCACCGGGCAGCTTCGCCCTGATCTGCCGGGGCCTGATCCTGGAGCCGAACCTGGAGAAGGCCTTGCGCCAGTGCATGGGCGGTTTTGGCCTGTTCCTGCGCGATTTGCGCGGCAGCCTGACGCTGCGTGGCGGGCGGGCGCTGATCAGTGTGCAGTCGAGCATCGCCGACCCGCTGACCCGGGTGTATGCCGAGGAAACCTACCTGGTGCTGATGATCGGCATGCTGTGCTGGCTGGCCGGGCGGCGGATCGCCATCGACCGCACCGAGCTGGCGGTGTCGCGCCCGGCCCAGGAGGACGACCTGCTGCTGTGGGGGCCGGACCTGCGCCTGGGCAGCGGGCGCACCGAGGTGGAATTTGACAGCGCCTACCTGCGCCTGCCGGTGGTGCAGGACCTGGCGGCCCTGAAAACCTTCCTGCGCAGCGCGCCGCAGGGGCTGGTGATTCGCTTTCGCAACCAGAACGGGCTGGTGGCCGAGGTATACCGGCATCTGCGGATGCGGCGCTATGGGCAGTGGCCGACCCTGGCGGCGCTGGCGCAGCAGCAGGGGATCAGTGCCAGCACTTTCCGTCGCCAGCTGGAGCGGGAGGGGCGTTCGTACCAGCAGATCAAGGACGAGGTGCGCCGGGCAATGGCCTTCGAGCGGTTGCGCGAAGGGGAACTGAGCATTGCCGAGATTGCCGAGCAGACCGGGTTCCAGGAGCCCAGTGCGTTTCACCGGGCGTTCAAGAAGTGGACCGGGCAGAGCCCCGGCAGCTACCGGGCGCGGTTGGCCGGGCGGTAGCGTTCACCTGCACCGGCCCTTTCTCGGGCTTGCCCGCTCCCACAGGTACAGCACAGCATTCAGAACCTGTGCGATCCCTGTGGGAGCGGGCAAGCCCGCGAAGAGGCCGGTACAGGCTACCGATCAATGATCAGGCCGGCACCATGGCAAACCCGACCCCGAAGCGGTTCCAGGCATTGATGGTGGCAATTGCCAGGGTCAGGTTGGCCACCTCGGCCGGCTCGAAGTGTTCCTGCAAGGCTTCATATTCCCCCTGCGGCGCGCCGTGCTCGGGCAGCCGGGTCAGGCTCTCCACCCAGGCCAGCGCAGCACGCTCGCGCGGGGTGAAGTAGGCGGTCTCCTGCCAGACGCACAAGGTCTGCAGGCGCGCCTCGGTCTCACCGGCCTTGCGCGCGTCGTTGGCGTGCAGGTTGACGCAGTAGGCGCAGCCGTTGATCTGCGAGGCCCGCAGGCGCACCAGCTCCAGCAGGGAATTCTCCAGGCCGCTCTTGGCCAGGGCCTGCTCCAGGCCGACCATGGCTTTGTAGGCCTCGGGGGCGTGCTTGGCCCATTCGATACGGTTGTGCATGTTTATCTCCAGTATTCGAGGCTGGCATCGTCCCTGTAGGAGCAGCCTTGGGGGGGGGGAGG
>NZ_JBNRIJ010000011.1:43619-49755 GCF_053557675.1 Pseudomonas sp. XP1
CGCGCGTATGAGCGGGAGGCCAATCGCCATTTGGGTGGCCACTGACAGGCATCCAATCTCTTCATTTCTGCCAGGCCGCCCAAGGCCGGATAATGACCAGGTCTTGCAACAGGAGAACCGATTCATGTCCGAAGAACGCTACATGCGCGAAGCGCTCGACCTGGCCCGCGCCAACATCAAGGCCGGTGGCCGGCCCTTCGGCGCCGTGCTGGTGTACCAGGGGCAGGTGCTGGCACGTGCGGTCAACGAGATCCACAGCACTCAGGACCCGACCGCCCACGCCGAGATGCAGGCCATCCGCAAGGCCAGCCACGCCCTGGGCCAGGCGCGTCTGGATGGTGCCGAAATCTACGCCAGCGGCCACCCGTGCCCGATGTGCCTGGCGGCCATGCACCTGTGCGGCATCGAGCGGGCCTGGTTTGCCTACGACAACGCCGAGGGCGAACCCTATGGCTTGTCCACCGCGACGGTATACGCGCAGATGGCCCGCCCGCCCCAGCAGCAGAGCCTGCCGCTGCGCGCCCTGAAACCCAGCGGCGAAGCCGGTCTGTACCTTGAATGGAAACAGGCCAACGCACAATGAGAGCGGCATTGAACCTGTTGCTGGTCATGCTGCTGGCAGTGAACCTGCGGCCGATCCTGACCAGCATCGGCCCGTTGCTCGAACCCATGCGCGCCAGCACTGGCCTGGGTTACCAGCAGGCGGCCTTGCTGACGGCATTGCCGGTGCTGTGCATGGGCCTGGTGCCCTTGCTGCAACCCTGGTTGCGGCGCTGGATCAGCGAACATGGCGGCATGCTCGCTGGCTTGTCTGCCATCGCCCTGGCCTGCCTGTGGCGCCTGCAACTGGACAGCGCCTGGGCACTGATTGCCAGTGCGGTGGTCGCCGGCCTGGGCGTGGCGGTCGTGCAGGGCATGATGCCGGGGCTGGTCAACCGCTGGTTCCCCAGCCGCCTGGCGGGGGCGATGGGCCTGTATTCGGCAGCGCTGATGAGCGGCGGCGGCCTGGCCGCCGTGCTCGGGCCGCACATCAGTGGCTACTTCGGCCACTGGCAGGTCGGCCTGGGCGTGTGGGCGATCCCGGCGGTGCTGGCGGTGCTGGCCTGGGCCGTGCTGCGGCCACGCCAGCAAGCGCCGAGGCTGGCCGGTGCCGCCGGCGGTCATTGGTTCGGCACGCGCCGGGCCTGGTTGCTGGCGCTGTACTTCGGCTTGATCAACGGCGGCTACACCAGCATGGTGGCCTGGTTGCCGGCCTATCACATCGAGCATGGCGGCAGCGCCCAGGGCGGTGCCGACCTGGTGGGCCTGATGACCATCTTCCAGGTGGCTGGCGCACTGGGTCTGCCGCTGTTGCTGCGGCGCTGGGCAGACAGGCGCCCGGGCCTGTGGTTGGCCTTGGCGATCCAGCTGGTGGGATTCCTAGGCCTGCTGCTGGCACCCACGCTGGCTTCGGGGGTGTGGGTGGCGATGATCGGTTTCGGCCTGGGCGCCTGCTTCAGCCAGAGCCTGACGCTGACCCTGGAGCACCTGAAGACACCTGCCGAGGCTGGCAGCCTGGCGGCGTTCGTGCAGGGCATCGGCTTCATCATCACCGGCATCGTGCCGTACGTCACGGGCTGGTTGCGCGACATGAGCGGTGATTTCCAGGCCTCGTGGACGCTGCTGACCGTGACCGTGGTGGCAATGCTGCTGGTTACCTCGTGCTTCAACCCTCGCGGTTATGCCGCGGCCATTGCCCGCCCGGTAGCGGCGGGCAAGGCCGCGCAGGTCAACTGAGGCGTTGCAGGGTGTCGCGCACCCGGTCCAGCGCCGGGTCGATGTCCAGCAGTTCGATGGCGCCGAAGCCCAGCAACAGCCCCGGGCGCACTGGCACTTGGCTGAAGAACGGCGCCAGCGAGTACAGGCCCACCTCCACCTTGCGTGCGAGGTTGGCCAGCAGCTCGACATCGACCCCAGGTTTGGCCAGGGCGCTGAGGTGAAAGCCGGCGCTGGCGGGGATGGCGCTGAACCACGGTGCCAGGTCGCCGCCCAGCCGCGCGAGGATGCGTTCGCGACGGGCGCTGTAGACCTCGTGGCAACGGCGGATGTGCTTGTTCAGGTGGCCATCGCCGAGAAACCGCGCCAGTGCCCACTGCAACAGGGTCGGGCTGTGCCAGTCGCTTAGATGCTTGGCCACGCAAGCGGCCTTCAACACGGCGGGCGGCAGTACGGCGTAGCCCAGGCGCAGCTCGGGCAGCAAGGTCTTGGAAAAGGTCCCCACATAGGCCACCAGGCCGTGGCGGTCGAGGCGCTGCAGTGCGTCTGCGGCTGGCCCGTGGTAGCGGAACTCGCAGTCGTAGTCGTCTTCGATGATCAACGCACCCAGCTCGGCGGCCCGTGCCAACAGGGCGTGCCGACGTGGCTCGCTCATTGGCATGCCCAGCGGGAACTGGTGCGAGGGCGTCACGTAGATCAGCCGGGTGCCGTCGGCGATCTGCTCCACGCACAGGCCTTCATCGTCCACCGGTACCGATTGCAGGCGCGCGCCAAGGGCCAGGAACAGTTGCCGCGCCGGCGGGTAGCCCGGGTCTTCCATGGCCACCTGGCAACCCGGCTCGACCAGTACCCGGGCGATCAGGTCCAGAGCCTGCTGGGCGCCGTTGCACACCAGCAGGTCGGCGGCGCTGCAGTGCACGCCGCGGGCGTAGGCGATGTGATGGGCAATGGCCTCGCGCAGCTCTGGCAGGCCCTGGGCGGGGAACTGTCGCTCGGGGTGGCGCTGGCTGCGGCGCAGGGCATAGTTCAGGCAGCTGCGCCATTGGTCGAACGGGAACTGCGCCTTGCTCGAGGCCCCGCCGATGAAGTCGTAACGCGAGGGCGCCTCGAGTTGACGTTGGCTCAGCACGGTGGCGCGCTGCTGCCAGCGCTCGAGCGACGCGGCAGCGGCCAGGGGAATGGCGCTCGACTCGCTGCTGCGCAGCGGCTGGCGCGGGGTGATGAAGGTACCCCGGCCGACCACGCCGCTCAGCAGGTTGTCGTAGGTCAGCCGCGAATAGGCCTCGGACACGGTCTTGCGCGACACACCCAACTGCTCTGCCAGCAGGCGGCTTGGCGGCAGTTGGGTACCGGCGGCCAGGTGGCCGCTGTCGATGCCGGCGCGCAGTTGCTGGTAAAGCTGGTCGGCCAGGCCTTTGCGGCCTTCCAGGCGAATGTGCAGTTCCATGGAGCGGTCCGGAGCGGGGAAGTGCTCAGGATAGCGGATTGGCCGGGGAAGGGCATGGGTCCGCTTTGCGGCCCATCGCGACACAAGGCCGCTCCCACAGGTACAGCGCTGCATTCAAAGTCTGTGATGTCCTGTGGGAGCGGCCTTGTGTCGCGATGGGGTGCAAAGCACCCCCAGAAAGCCAGCGCAAACTCAGATCCGGGCAGTGCTCACCGTGATGTAGCCCTTGTCCGCCAGCGCGATACGTATCACCGTCTCGTCCGCCGGCGCCTTGCGGTTGCGCTTGATGCGCACGCCTTCCACCGCCGCCGCTTTCATATGCTCGGTAATGGCCCGCCCGTTCGGGTCGAAGAACAACTCGCTGGCCAGCAACTCTATACGCTCGATCAGTTGGCGGGAGCGTTCATCGGTAGCGCAGAAGAACATCACCCCCGACAGGTGCGGGTCGTCATCGGGGTTGTTCATGTCATGGGCCAGCAGTTCGCGCAGGGTGCTGCGCAATTCGGCAGTGGGGCGGGCGTACAGGTGCATGCGGAACCTCCTCTGGATCGCTACCTTGCGTCATCCAGTGCCGATCATGTTTTCCGAGGGCAGAGGCAACAAGTAGGACGCTTCCGAGCGCCAAATAGGAAATTTCTGAAGGTGCCGGAATACCACCTGTTTTCATGCAGTGGGGGCCGCATAGCGGCCCCTGTCAGCTTCAGCGCCCGACCTCCTGCTTGAAGCGCAAGCGCCAGCCATGCAGTAACGGTTCGGTATAGCCACTGGGCTGCTGCCGCCCTTTGAACACCAGCTCCCGCGCAGCGCGGAAGGCATGTGATGCCTCGAAACCGGCGGCCATCGGCCGATAAGCCGGGTCCCCGGCATTCTGCTGGTCGACCACGCCGGCCATGCGTTGCAAGGTCGCTTCGACCTGCTCGGCATCGACCACCCCGTGGTGCAGCCAGTTGGCAATGTGCTGCGCCGAAATCCGCAGGGTCGCGCGGTCTTCCATCAGCCCCACGTCATGGATATCCGGTACCTTGGAGCAGCCGACCCCTTGCTCGACCCAGCGCACCACGTAACCGAGGATTCCCTGGCAGTTGTTGTCCAGTTCGGCCTGGATGTCGGCTGCGCTCCAGGGCCGCTCCGGGCTCACCGGGACACTGAGCAGACCCTGCAGCAATTCGGCGCGCTGGGCAGTCAGGTCAACCTGTTCCAGCGTTTGCTGCACGGCCGCCACATCCACCTGGTGGTAGTGCAGCGCATGCAGTGTCGCGGCTGTGGGCGAGGGCACCCAGGCGGTGGTGGCGCCGGCCCTGGGCTGGGCGACTTTCTGTTCGAGCATGGCCGCCATCAGGTCGGGCATGGCCCACATGCCCTTGCCGATCTGCGCCTTGCCGCGCAGGCCACAGGCCAGACCTACCAGCACGTTGCTGCGCTCGTAGGCCTGGATCCAGGTACTGCCTTTCATGTCACCCTTGCGCAGCATGGCACCGGCTTCCATGGCCGTATGCATCTCGTCACCGGTGCGGTCGAGGAAGCCGGTATTGATGAACACCACCCGTGATGCGGCGCTGGCGATGCAGGCCTTGAGGTTGACACTGGTACGCCGCTCCTCGTCCATTATGCCCATCTTCAGTGTGTGTGCGGGCAGGCCCAACAGGGCTTCGACGCGGCCGAACAGCTGGTCGGCAAAGGCCACCTCGGCCGGCCCGTGCATCTTCGGCTTGACGATGTACAGGCTGCCCTCGCGGGAATTGCCACGGCGCTTGAGGTCATGCAGGCCTATCAGGCTGGTGACCACGGCATCGAGGATGCCTTCCGGGATTTCCTGGCCATCACGGTCGTGGACGGCCGGGTTGGTCATCAGGTGGCCGACGTTGCGGATGAACAGCAGCGAGCGGCCCGGCAGGGTCAGTGGCTGGCCGTCTGCGCCGTGGTAGTGGCGGTCTTCGGCCAGGGTGCGTTCGAAGGTTCTGCCGCCCTTGCTGACCTGTTCGCTGAGGTCGCCCTTCATCAGGCCCAGCCAGTTGCGGTAGACGTTGACCTTGTCGTCGGCGTCCACGGCAGCTACCGAGTCCTCGCAGTCGATGATGGTGGTGAGCGCGGCTTCCAGGAGGATGTCCTTGACCCCGGCCGCGTCCTGCTGGCCGATCGCGTTGGCCGGGTCGACCTGGATTTCGAAATGCAGTTGGTGGTGCTGCAACAGGATCGCTGTTGGCGTGTTCGGCTCACCTTGGTAGCCACGCAGTTGCGCGGGCTGCCTGAGGCCGACCTGGCGGCCATCGGCCAGGGTTACCTGCAGCATGCCCTGGTTGATCGCGTAGGCCTTGGCGTCGTTGTGCGACGCACCGTCGAGCGGGGCAGAGGTATCGAGGAACTGCCGGCCATAGGCGATCACCTTGGCGCCGCGTTGCGGGTTGTAGGCCTGGCCGCGTTCGGCACCATCGGTTTCGGCGATGGCATCGGTGCCGTACAGGGCATCGTACAGCGAGCCCCAGCGGGCGTTGGCGGCGTTGAGGGCGTAGCGGGCGTTGCTTAGTGGCACCACCAGTTGCGGGCCGGCCTGCACGGCGATCTCGCGGTCGACGTTGCGGGTGCTGACCTGCACGCTTGCCGGGGGCTCGACCAGGTAGCCGATGCCTTGCAGGAAGTGCTGGTAGGCGGCCATGTCACGGATCGGGCCGGGGTGCTGGCGGTGCCAGTTGTCCAGTTCTGCTTGCAGGCGCTCGCGTTCGGCGAGCAGGGCGCGGTTTTGCGGTGCGAGGTCGTGGACCAGGCTGCTGAAGCCTTGCCAGAAGGTGGGGGCTTCGATGCCGGTGCCGGGGAGCACTTCGTCTTCGATGAAGCGCTGCAGGGTGGGGGCGATCTGGAGTGAATGGTTTGGCATTGTCTGTTCGCTCGGTGTTCAGGCTTCTGGAAAGTTTTTGCTTGTACCGGCCTCTTCGCGGG
>NZ_JBNRIJ010000011.1:49956-55106 GCF_053557675.1 Pseudomonas sp. XP1
CACGCCGATCGCCCCCACCACCTGCCCATCCACCCGCAGCGGCACGCCGCCTTCCAGGCTGGTCAGCAGCGGCGCGGTGACGAAAGCGGTACGGCCACCATTGACCATCTCCTCGTAGTCCCGCGTCTCCTTGCGCCCCAGCGCGGCCGTGCGGGCCTTTTCCATCGCGATGTAGGCGCTGGCCGGCGCGCAGCCGTCCAGGCGCTCCAGGGCCAGCGGGTGGCCCCCGTCGTCGACCACGGCAATGGTCACGTTCCATTGTTGCGCCTGAGCTTGCTGACGGGCGGCGGTGAGCACGCGAGTGACTTCGGCCTGGCCGATCACGGATTTGCTATGCATGGTGGTTCTCCGGGTTCAAGGCTGCTTCGACGATTTCGATCCAGTGCCGCACCGGTGTGCGCCCGGCCCCGTCGAGGTGGGCCTGGCAGCCGATATTGGCGGTGGCGATGACTTGCGGTTTGCCGCTTTCCAGGGCGTTGAGGCGGTTGTCGCGCAGTTGTAGCGACAGCTCGGGCTGGGTCAGCGAATAGGTGCCGGCCGAGCCGCAACACAGGTGGCCGTCCGGTACCGGAGTCAAGGTGAAGCCCAGGCGTGTCAGCAGTGCCTCCACCACACCCCCCAGCTTCAGCGCGTGCTGCAGGGTGCATGGGCAATGGAAGGCCAGGCGCTGTTCGGCGCACAGCCCCAGTTGCTCAATCGGCTCGTCACGCAGCACCTCCACCAGGTCGCGGGACAGGGCGCTGACCCGTGCGGCCTTGGCGGCGTAGCGCGGGTCTTTTTCCAGCAGATGGCCGTAGTCACGCACGAACGCGCCGCAGCCGCTGGCGGTTTGCACGATGGCCTCGGCGCCGGCTTCGATGGCTGGCCACCAGGCATCGATATTGCGACGCGCCCGTTGCAGGCCTTGCTCCTGGGCATTGAGGTGATAGTCCACCGCGCCACAGCAGCCGGCCTGCTGGATCGGCACCACGCTGATGCCCAGGCGGTCCAGCAGGCGTGCGGCGGCGGCATTGGTGTTGGGCGACAGGGCTGGTTGCACGCAGCCTTCCAGCATCAGTACCCGCCGCGCATGGCGCGGTGCGGGGCGGTGGCCGGGGGCGGTGACCCGCGCTGGCAGCTTGCGCTTGAGCGTGGCCGGTAGCAGCGGGCGCAAAGCCTGGCCGCTACGGGTCAGTGCCTTGAACAGCGCCGGGCGTGGCACCACTGCACGCAGGCCCTGGCGCAGCAGGCGCTGGCCGAGCGGGCGTGGCACCTGTTGATCGACCACGGCGCGGCCGATGTCCAGCAGGTCGTGGTACTTCACCCCGGAAGGGCAGGTGGTTTCACAGTTGCGGCAGGTCAGGCAGCGATCCAGGTGCAACTGGGTGCTGGCAGTGATCGGCGCGCCTTCGAGCACTTGCTTGATCAGGTAGATGCGCCCGCGTGGGCCGTCCAGCTCATCGCCCAGCAGCTGGTAGGTGGGGCACGTGGCGGTGCAGAAACCACAGTGCACGCAGGAGCGCAGGATGCTTTCGGCCTCGTCGGCGCGGGCCAGGTGCCGGGCGGTTTCGCTCAGGTTGGTTTGCATGGTCTGGCCTCACAGGTCCGGGTACAGGCGGCCGGGGTTGAACACCCCCTGGGGGTCGAGTTGCTGCTTGAGTGCGCGGTGGTAGCGCATCAGCGCGGTGGGCAGCGGTGGGCTGCTGGCAGGGCCAGGGGCATGGCAGGTGGCGTGGCCGCCGACCTTGGCAACCTGATCGCGGATGTGCTGCGCCGGCGCCGTGGACTTGAGCCAGCGCTGCGCACCACCCCAGTCGATCAGCTGCTGGCCGGGCAGCTCCAGCTCGCCGGTGACGATGGGCACGGACAAGCGCCACAGTGGCGCGGGGCCGGCAAAGAACGCCAGGCGCTGCTCGCGCAGGTCGCTCCAGAAGCGGCTGTCCAATGCCTCGCCGCCCAGGCGCTGGCGTGCCGACTGGACCGAGCCTTCGCCGCCTTCCAGGCGCAGGTACAGCGCGTCGCCGTCATGGCAGGCCGCGCTTATCGGCAGCGGCTGCTGGCCCCATTCAGCCAGCTCCGCCAGTGCCTGGTGGCGGCCCATCGGCAGGCGCAGGCTGAGGCACTGGCGCGGGCGTGGCAACACTTTCAGCGACACCTCGGTCAGCAACCCGAGGCAGCCGAAGCTGCCCGCCATCAGCCGCGACACGTCGTAGCCGGCAACGTTCTTCATCACTTCGCCACCAAAGCGCAACAGCTTGCCGTGGCCGGTGATCACCCGCGTGCCCAGCACATAGTCGCGCACCGACCCGGCCCACGGCCGCCTGGGGCCGGACAAACCGGCAGCGACCATGCCACCCAGGGTGGCTTCTGGGCCCAGGTGCGGTGGTTCGCAGGGCAGCATCTGGCCAGCTTCGTGCAGCGCCGCCTCGATCTCGCGCAGCGGCGTGCCGGCGCGGGCAGTCAGCACCAGTTCGGTCGGGTCGTAGCTGACGATGCCACGGTGGCTGCGGGTGTCGAGCACCTCGCCAGCCACCGGGCAGCCGAGCATGGCCTTGCTGTTGCCACCCTGGATACGCAGCGGCGTGGCCTGGCTCAGCGCCTGGTTGACCTGCTCCAGCAGGGCCTGGCTGTTGTCGCGGTCCATGCTCATCAGAAACGCTCCAGTTCGGGGAAGGGCAACTGCCCATGGTGCACGTGCATGGCGCCGAATTCGGCGCAGCGGTGCAGGGTGGGGATGTTCTTGCCGGGGTTGAGCAGGCCCTGTGGATCGAAAGCGGCCTTGACCGCATGGAACAGGGTGATTTCGTCGCTGTTGAACTGCGCGCACATCTGGTTGATCTTCTCGCGCCCCACACCGTGTTCGCCGGTGATGCTGCCGCCCACGGCCACGCACAGTTCGAGGATCTTGCCGCCAATGGCTTCGGCACGTTCCAGCTCGCCTGGCAGGTTGGCATCGAACAGGATCAGCGGGTGCATGTTGCCGTCGCCGGCATGGAACACGTTGGCCACGCGCAGGCCGTATTCGCCTGACAGTTCGCTGATGCCCTTGAGTACCCGTGGCAGTTCGCGGCGCGGGATGGTGCCGTCCATGCAGTAGTAGTCCGGGGAGATGCGCCCCACCGCCGGGAAGGCGTTCTTGCGCCCGGCCCAGAAGCGCACGCGCTCGGCCTCGTCGCAGGCCAGCCGCACATCACGCGCGCCGGCCTGGGCCAGCACGGCGGCGACCCGTTCGCAGTCGTCGTGCACATCGGCCTCGACGCCATCCAGCTCGCACAGCAGGATCGCCGCCGCGTCCACCGGGTAGCCAGCATGGATGAAGTCCTCGGCCGCGCGGATCGCCAGGTTGTCCATCATCTCCAGGCCGCCGGGGATGATCCCGGCAGCGATGATCTCGGCCACTGCCCGGCCGGCGTCCTCGACGCTGTCGAAGCTGGCCAGCAGCACCCGCGCTACCTGGGGCTTGGGCAGCAGCTTGACGGTGACTTCAGTGACGATGCCGAGCATGCCTTCGGAGCCAGTGAACAGTGCCAGCAGGTCGAAACCTGGGCTGTCCAGGGCATCGCTGCCGAGGGTCAGGCGTTCGCCCTCGACTGTGAGGATTTCCACCTTGAGCAGGTTGTGCACGGTCAGGCCGTACTTGAGGCAGTGCACGCCACCGGCGTTCTCGGCGACATTGCCGCCGATGGAGCAGGCGATTTGCGAGGACGGGTCCGGCGCGTAGTACAGGCCGTGGGGCGCGGCCGCCTGGGAGATGGCAAGGTTGCGCACGCCGGGCTGCACACGGGCGAAGCGGCCCTGCGGGTTGACTTCGAGTATGCGGTTGAACCGTGCCATCACCAGCAGGATGCCTTTGGCCAGTGGCAAAGCGCCGCCCGACAGGCCGGTACCAGCGCCGCGTGCCACCACCGGCACGCCCCGCTGGTGGCAGAGCTTGAGCAACGTCTGCACCTGCTCCAGGCGCTCGGGCAGCACCACCAGCAGTGGCACCGTGCGGTAGGCCGAGAGGCCGTCGCATTCATAGGGCTTGAGGTCTTCCTCGCGGTGCAGGATCTCGAGGTCGGGCAAGGCAGCGCGCAGCGCTTGCAGCAGCGCCGCCCGGTTCACATCGGGCAGCGCGCCATCGACGCGTTCGTCGTACAGGATATTCATCGGCTCACTCGGCAACGGTTTTGTTGTTGTTGGCAAAGCGCTCACCCTTGCAGCCTGCGCGTGGCCACGGCAGGGGTCGAGTACGGGTTGAACTGGTCCTACCAGTTTTTGCCGTGAGTACTGGTTATTGATGGCTTTGCCCGGCTAGATTGAGGCAAGCGGTCTAAGTGGTCCTACCAGCAGGAGGGTACGCAGTGGGTACTGAAGGCAAGGCCAAGGTTGCCGACCAGGTGGCCGAACGGGTCGAGCGGCTGATCGTCGAAGGCGTGCTCAAGGTGGGCCAGGCCCTGCCGTCGGAGCGGCGCCTGGTGGACAAGCTGGGGTGCTCGCGCTCGGCGCTGCGCGAAGGCCTGCGCATCCTGCGCGGGCGCGGCATCATCGACACCGAGCAGGGGCGCGGTTCGTTCGTTGCCGACCTGACGGGCCATGCGGGCGCCACGCCTTTGATGCACCTGTTCGGCTCGCAGCCGCGCACGCTGTTCGACCTGCTGGAAGTGCGGGCGTTGCTGGAGGCCGAATCGGCGCGCCTGGCGGCGTTGCGGGCTACCGAGGTCGACCGTTTGCTGATCCGCCGGCGTTATGAAGAAATGTTGGCTGCGCACGAAGCCCCGGAAGCGATCGATGCCCGTGAACATGCCCGCCGCGACCATGCCTTTCACCGGGCGATCAGCGAGGCGTCGCACAACCCGGTGCTGGTGCATACCTTGCAATCGCTCAGTGACCTGACCTTGAGCACGGTGTTCGCCTCGGTCAACAACCTGTATTGCCGGCCGGCGCAGAAGCGCCAGATCGATCGCCAGCATGCGCGGCTGTATCACGCGGTGATGGAGCAGTTGCCCGAGCAGGCGCAGCGCGCGGCGCGCGAACACATCAACGGCATCCGCGACAGCTTGCGGGAGATCGAGCAGGAGGAGCAGCGCCTGGTAAGGGCTACCATGCGCATGGATGGCTGGGGTTGAAGGCTGGGGTTGAAGTTTCGTCTGTGCCGGCACTTTCGCGGGGTAAACCCCACCCCCACGGGG
>NZ_JBNRIJ010000011.1:55253-57217 GCF_053557675.1 Pseudomonas sp. XP1
GCCCGGGCCAGCTCTTCATCATTGGCCTGCAGGCCTGGGTTGTCCTTGCGGGCTTGTTCCAGCGCCGACTCCACATAGGCGCCACGGATTGCACCACCGCTGGCGACGTAGGCCGAAAGCTCGTCACGCGCCGGGATGATCCGTTTGTCGTCCTTGAAGGTCGAGTAAAGCGAGGCGGAAACACCGGCCGAGGTTGCGACGTCGCCTGCGTCGACGTCAGCCAGGGCAGCACCGGCAGGCAGCAGGAGCAGCAGCGCAGGGGCGAGGAGTAGGTGGCGCATGGTGTGTTCTCCAGTAGCATGAAGCCCAAGTAATTGAACCACTCAGTGTTTAAGAAAGCGCAGGTGGGGTGGTAGTTCCCTTGTTCAACGCTGGAGATTGCCGGGGCTGCTGCGCAGCCCATCGCCGGCAAGCCAGCTCCAACTGGGACCATTGACCGTTGCGGGCCAGGCGTGATCTGCTCGGGCTGATGGCCCAATCATTCAATGGATACTGAAGGTTCTCACCCATGCCCGACTACAAGCTGCATTGTTTCGCCGAATCCGGTAACGCCTACAAGGCTGCCCTGATGCTTGAGCTCACAGGCCTGGACTGGCAGCCGGTGTTCGTCGATTTCTTCAATGGCCAGACTCGCGAACAAGCCTGGCGCGACGAAGTGAACGAGCAGGGCGAGGTGCCGGTGTTGGAGCACGCCGGCAAATCCTTCACTCAGTCTGCGCTGATCCTTGACTACCTTGCGGAGAAAACCGGGCAGTTCGGCCCCCGCGACGAAGACGAAAAGCGCGAGATCTGGCGCTGGATGCTGTTCGACAACCACAAGTTCACCAGTTACTACGCGGCGCTGCGTTTTCTTTTCTGCCTGAAGAAAACCGGTGAAACGGACGTGACCCGGTTCCTGCGTGAACGTGCCATGGCAGCCTACCGTATTGTCGACGCGCACCTGGCGAAGACGCCGTTCATGGTCGGTGGCCGGTTGACTATCGCTGACCTGTCGTTGGCCGGGTATGTGTTCATGCCTGAGGACACTGGCATTGTGTTGGCGCAGTTCACCCACATCGAGGCATGGAAGGCGCGAATCCAGACGTTGCCAGGGTGGAAGCACCCGTATGAGCTGATGCCCCGCGCGGCATCCTGAGCAATCCGGCTCGCCAGGCCATGGTGCAGTGGCCTTTGGCGAGCAAGCCATTCTGATGACCGGTCGGTGACAAGCGCAGCGGCGTGGCTACGCTCAAAAAATCAAGAAACATCCTGAAATATTTGGCCGGCAAGGCCCTGAAGGATCTCGTTCACCGCTGCAGATGGAAGGCCGCACTGGCTAGCAAGTCGCCCCATGGGGGCCGGAAATCACAGGGTGCGTAATGCAACCCGGTGTTACTCCAAGCGGAGGCTCATGATGCTCAGGAAATGCTTGTTGGCTTTGGCTATCGGTGCAGTATTGTCGGCTTCGGCCGTGTTGGTGCCTGACTCCTTTGGCGTTACCTCCAGCGCGTACGCGAAGGATGGTGGCGGTGGTCACGGTGGCGGTGGAGGAGGCAGCGGCGGTGGCGGTGGCCATGGCGGCGGAGGCGGTGGTCATGGCGGTGGAGGTGGTGGTAGCGGCGGCGGTGGCTCGGGTGGTGGCCACGGCGGCAGTGGCAGCGGGCACAGTGGCGATGGTGGAGGGCATGGTGGCCCGGGTCATGATGGCCGCGGGCGCAATGGTGCTGATGATGGTGCCGACCACGAGGCCAACCACGAAGCAAATCATGAAGCCAACCATGAGGCGAATCACGAAGCGAATCACGACGTGGGCGAGCCACACGGTGTAGGGCATGGCGCTGATGATGGGGCTGACCATGATGTTGGGGATGATCGCGGAGGCGACCAGAACTAGCAGTTTGGGTGCCTGTGCCGGCCTCTTCGCGGGCACGCCCGCTCCCACAGGTACCGCGCAGTATTCAAGGTTGGCGCAGCACCTGTGGGAG
>NZ_JBNRIJ010000011.1:57333-79334 GCF_053557675.1 Pseudomonas sp. XP1
GGTTATCCAGCACCTGCTGCTCCTGCCCCCGCCGCTTGTTCACCACCAACTCACCGATCGCAATCAGCCGGGTGCGGGTGATGTTGCGCGACAAACCCAGCAACTGCGCGGTATGCACCTGGTTGTAATGGCAGAACCGATACGCCGACCGCAGCAGGGTATTTTCCACCTTTTCGTACAGGTCACCCGACTGCTCTTCGAACAAGCGGCTGAACGCCCGCTGCAGCAGATCCTCCACACCATTGCCCGCCGGCTCTTCCTCCTGCCGTTCGATACGCAGGTTGGACAAGCGCAGGTCCTGCGCCTGCACCGTGCCGTCGCCGCAGGTCAGCAAGCTGTGGTGAATCACGTTCTCCAACTCGCGGATGTTGCCCGGCCAACTGTATTCCACCAGTTTGGCCTGGGCCTTGGCGCTCAGTTCCACCGGCCCGTAGCCCAGCCGGTCGCTGTAGCTGCGGATGAAGTGCCGGGCCAAGGGCAGGATGTCGCCCGGGCGGTCGCGCAATGGGTGCAACTGCAAGGTCACCACGTTCAGCCGGTAGTACAGGTCTTCGCGAAAATGCCCGGCGTTAATGGCCTTTTCCAGCTGCACATTGGTCGCCGCCAGTACCCGCACATTGATCGGGATGCTCTTGCGCGACCCCAGCCGCACCACTTCGCGCTCCTGCAGCACGCGCAGCAGCTTGACCTGGATCGGCAACGGCAGGTCGCCGATTTCGTCGAGGAACAGCGTGCCGCCGTTGGCTTCCTCGAACCAGCCGGCCTTGGCCGCCAGGGCACCGGTGAAGGCGCCTTTTTCATGGCCGAACAGCTCCGCCTCGACCAGCGATTCGGAGAAGGCTCCGCAGTTGACAGCGACGAACGGGCCGTTGCGCCGGTCACTGAGGTTGTGGATGTGGCGTGCGACCAGCTCCTTGCCCGTGCCGGTTTCGCCGATGATCAGCACGCTGGCCTCGCTGGGGGCGACCTGTTGCAGGTGGGCAAGCAGCGCCTGCGACCTGGGGTCTTCGAAAACCTGTGCGGTGGCCCGGATCGAGGTGGCCAGTGTCGGGGACGGGGGGAGGGTCAGCAGTTGCATGGGCAATCCTCAGGAATAGAAGGATGGGGCAGGGCGCTTGTCGTTGAGGGCCCACTCGCCGAGTTCGTGGATACGGTAGTCCACTGGGTCGTGCAGGGTTTGCGTGCGCAGGTTGCGCCAGTGCCGGTCGAAACGTAGCGAGGCATGGGTGGCACGGGCGCCGGTGACCTCGAACAGGCGGTTACAGATGTCCAGGCCATGGCGGCTGGCGGCGACCTTGGCGGTGCCGATGGCCAGGGCCAGGTCGCCGCGCTCTTGCGCCGTGAGGGCGTGTTCCCTGGCCCAGGCGGCATCGAGCTGGCGTGCGGCCCGTTCGATCAGCAGGCGCACGCTCTCCAGGCCGACCCAGAACTCGCCGTAATGGCGCAGCACGTAGGGGTCTTCGGCGCTGCTGGCGGCGCTTGAGCGGAACCACGGCCGGCTTTCCTTGAGCGTGTACTGGCGGGCCTCCTCGAACGCCCCCTCGGCGATGCCGAGGAACAGGTTGGCGAAGTGCAACTGGGCAATCAGCGGGCGCAGGGCGGCGAACGGCGTGCTCAGGGGGCCAGGGTCGAGCAGCAGTTCGTTGTGCTCCACCCGTACCCGCTCGAACGTGGCGCTGCCGCTGTCGGTCTGGCGCTGGCCGATGTTGTTCCAGTCGCTGTGCAGGCTGATGCCGGTGCGGCCACTCGGGATGGCGGCAATCAGCAGCTTGCCGCCGGCACGTTCGTCCACCGCCGAGGCGATGAGCATTTCCGAGTCGCTGGCGCCGGAGCAGAAGCTTTTCTTGCCAGAAAACTCGCACCAGCCATCGAAGTGCTTGACCACGGTGCGTGTGTCCAGCGGGTTCAGGGCATTGCCCCAGAACCACTGCTTGCGGGCGGTCTGCTCGAACCACGGTTGCCATTGGTCCGGGCGCGAGAACAGGCGCACGGTGGCCAGCATCAGGTGATGGAAGCCGAACACGTGGGCGATGGAGCTGTCGACCCGGGCGAACTCGCGCACCACCGCGAAGGTGTCATGCCAGCTGGCGCCCTGGCCGCCGAAGGCCTGCGGGATCACCAGCGACAGCAGGCCGCTGTCACGCAGGGCATCGCGCTCGGCTTTTGGCGTGCCGCCACGCTCGTCGCGTTCGACGGCGGTCTGGGCAAACTGCCCGGCCAGTTCGCGGGCGATGATCAGGGCAGGGCGCTGGGCGGTATTCACAGGTGCATTCATGGCCGCTCCTCAGGCGCTCTTGCGCAGCGCATGATGAGCGCCGAACAGCGGCACGGCGCGCTCTGCGGCCAGGCGGATGCGGGCGGCAAGGGCTGCGCTGGACACCCGGTAGTCGGCCATTTCCGCCTGGCTGGCGAACACGCCGATGGGCAGCGTCAGGGCTTGCAGGAAGCTGAACAGTGGGCGCAGCTGGTGGTCGAGCACCAGCGCGTGGCGCTCGCTGCCGCCGGTGGCGGCGAGCAGCACCGGGGTGTCGACCAGGGCGTCCTGGCCGATCAGGTCGAACAGGTGCTTGAAGTGGCCGGTGAAGCTGCCGCGGTACACCGGCGTGGTCACCACCAGCAGGTCGGCTTTTTCCACCAGGCGCAGTTGCTGCTCGACGGCCTCGGGCAGTTCGCTGCGCCACAGGGCGCTGCCCAGCGGGCGGGCGATCTCGCCCAGTTCGATCAGGTGCGGCTTGATGTGCAGGTGCTGGGCCAGTTCGGCGAGGATCGCCTCGGTCAGGGCCAGGGTGCGCGATGGGCGGGCAGTGCCGCCGGACAGGGCTACGACGTTCAGTGGGGTGCTCATGGGCAGGTCTCCGGTGCTGGTTGAGCGGGGGACTTTGCTTGAGCAATCGTCGTGCCGAGTATGAATGTGCTTTTATTTCAACGGGTTAGCGCTTTTCTGATGGTTGCGGCGCTGTTGCCGTGCGGGCGTTGCCTGTTGATCGTGTGTTGCGCTGCAGACAGTTGGCCGGGTGTTGGCGGCTGTGCAGTGAGGACAGTTATAGAGCAATGCTTGATGGTTAAAAAAGAATAAGAATTCATATTCTTATGCGAATTGTGTTTTACGGGCATGCCGCCGCCTTACCGGTTCCGACAATCCCTTGTACGAACGCCACCAGTTGCTCTCTGGCGGCCATCACCGTTCCCCACTGGGCCTGACCGCACAATAACCCAAGTACCGCCTGGGCGATCGAACGCGCGCGCGATGCCGTCAAGCCGCACTCGGCTGCGACAATTTCGCTGAGCAGTCCGCTGTATTGCGCCTTCAACTGTTCAACCTGCAACAGTTGCTCTTCGTTCAGGTTCATGGCTTCGCGGGTCAGTAGCACCAGCTTGTCCGGGTTGGCCTGGCTGTACGCAACAAACGCCTGGACGAAGCACGGCAAGCGTTCACTGTTGGTACGGGCGCTTTTGAGGCATTGTCGGGTTTCATACAGCAGGTCGGTCAGGCTCGATTCGATCAGTTCGAACAGCAGGCCCTGTTTGCTCTCGATATGGTGGTACAGCGACCCGGCTCGGAGCCCCAGGTGGCTGGCCAGGTCGCGCAGGCCGATGGCCTGGTAGCCGTGGCTGGCAAACAGCGCGCTCGCCGCCTCCAGCAAGCGGTCCCGGGCATGCGGGGCGGGTACGGGCGGGTGGCTGGAGGCGGGCATGGCAGCACCTGTGGACGAATTGATGTTTGACCAAATGTAAGACAACAGGCATCTTACGTAAAGACTCAATCACGGAGGTGTTTTGTGGAAAATCAAACGGTGGTGATCGTAGGTGGCGCCTCAGGTCTGGGCCTGGAAACAGCCCGGCTGATGGTCAAGCGTGGCGCTGGCAAGATCGGCCTGATCGACCGCAACGAGCAATTGTTGCTGCAAGCAGCAGAAGAGCTGCGCGGGCAGGGTGTGGAGGTGGCGATCGCGGTGGGTGACATCGCCCGCAAGGACACTGCCCACGCGGCCTTCGACCAGATCGTCGAAGGCATGGGCCGGGTGCATTGCCTGGTCAACAGTGCGGCGATCTACCCGCGCAAGGATATCCTCGAGATCACTGACGAAGAGTGGGACCTGGAAAACGCCGTCAATATCAAGGGTACCTACCACATGATGGTCGCTGCGGTGCGCCACATGCAGCAGTACGTGGCAGCCCCGGCGGTGACCGGGCGCATCGTCAACGTCACTTCGGTTGATGCCTTCAAGGCCCACCCGCAAAACGCCCACTATGCGGCGACCAAGGCTGCGGTGGTGAGCCTGACCAAGTCGTTCGCCCAGGCCTGTGCCAAGGACCAGATCCTGGTCAATTCGGTGGCCCCGGCCGGTTTTGCCACCGAGCGCGCCAAGCAGCTGGGCTTCCTTGGTGAACTGGCAGCGGCCAACCCGTTGGGTCGCGCCGCGGAACCAGCAGAAATCGCCGAGTGGATCGTGATGATGGGCAGCAGCCGCAACAGCTACGCCACCGGTGAAAACGTGATCGTCAGCGGGGGTTACATCTATGCCTGAAGTCGCATTTCCCGAGGGCTACCAGCGCGCGCTGGTGACTGGGGCTACCAGCGGTATCGGCAAGGCCATCGTACTGGCGCTGCGTGACGCCGGCCTGCAGGTGATTGCGGTCGGGCGCAGCCCGGAAGCGCTCGCGGAGCTGGCTGGCGAGCCGGGTGTGACCATCTTGCAGGCGGATGTGCGCGACTACCGTTCGCTGGCTGTTGCGCTGGAAGGGCAAGCGGTGGATGTGCTGGTCAACAACGCGGGCATTCTTTCCACCCGTGCGGCGTTCCAGGACATCGACGAAGCCGAAATCGACAACATGCTCGACATCAACCTCAAGGCGCCGCTGCACCTGGCGCGCCAGGTGCTGCCGGGCATGGTCGGACGGGGCAGGGGGCATCTGTTCTTCATTGGCTCCAGTGCTGGCCGCGCGCCGCACCCGGGGGCTGCTGTATACGGGGCGTCCAAGGCTGGTGTAAGCCTGTTCTGCGATGCCTTGCGCTGTGACTTGCTGGGCAGCGGGGTGCGGGTGACCGAGATTGCCCCGGGCAGGGTGCAGACCCAGCTGTACAAGACCGCCATGGGCATGCAGGCGGCGGGCAGCGAACTGTATGACGGTTATGAGTCGATCCAGCCGGAGGATATTGCACAGCTGTTGCTGGCGGCGCTGAAGATGCCGCGGCAGGTGGATGTGTCGCGGCTGGAAGTGTTCCCCACGGCGCAGGCGGTGGGCGGCGGGCGGATGGTCAAGACCGGCGGTTGATCCGCTAGTTGTATTGGCTGTGCAGGTCTCTTCGCGGGCACGCCCGCTCCCACAGGTACTGTACTGCTCTCAAGGTCTGTGGTGATCCTGTGGGAGCGGGCATGCCCGCGAAGAGGCCGGCACTGGCGCAGCAGATTTCAGCAAATAGGTGCTTGACCACATGTAAGACAACATATAACTTACATGAAGACCGCTTCAGCGGATCGAGACAACTACAAAGCATTGCAGGGGATATGACGATGACTGCGACATCATGCCGGGTCGGCGTGGACATAGGCGGGACCTTCACCGATATCGCGCTGGACGTGAACGGCGTGCTGCATTCGACCAAGATCCTGACCGACTACGAGCTGCCGGAACGGGCCATCCTCACTGGCGTGCGCCAAGTGGTGGAGCAGGCGGGCCTGTCGCTGTCGGACATCGATCAGCTGATCCATGGCACCACCCTTGCCACCAATGCGCTGATTGAGCGCCGTGGCGCACGCACCGCCTTCATCACCACCGAAGGCTTCCGTGACACCCTTGAAATGCGCACCGAAAACCGCTTCGAGCAGTACGACATCAACATCGTCCTGCCGCCGCCGCTAATCGACCGCGAACACCGCTACACCCTGCGCGAACGCCTGGATGTCAAAGGCCAGGTACTGATCGCCCCGGCGCAGGCCGAGATCGACGCATTGGTCGAGCGTATCGCCGAAGGCAACTACCAGAGCGTGGCTATCGGCTTCATCCACAGCTACGTCAATGGTGCCCACGAGCGCCAGTTGCGCGATGCCCTGCAGGCGCGTCTGCCGCAACTGTCAATTTCCATCTCCAGCGAAGTTTCGCCGCAGATGCGCGAGTTCGAGCGCTTCAATACCGTATGCGCCAACGCCTACGTCAAGCCGCTGATCAAGTCCTACCTGGACCGCCTGGTGGTCACCCTCAAGGAAGCCGGCGCCGACTGCCCGGTTTTCATGATCCACTCCGGTGGCGGCATCATCTCGGTGCAGAGTGCCGCTGAATTCCCGGTACGTCTGGTGGAGTCCGGTCCAGCCGGCGGCGCCATCTTCGCTGCCGATATCGCTCGCCGGTACCAGCTGGAGAACGTGCTGTCATTCGACATGGGCGGCACCACGGCAAAAATCTGCCTGATCGAAGACCAGGTGCCGAAAACCGCGAAAACCTTCGAGGTTGCACGTACCTATCGCTTCAAGAAGGGCAGTGGTATGCCGATTTCCATTCCGGTGGTCGAGATGGTCGAGATCGGCGCCGGCGGCGGGTCCATTGCCAGCATCGACAGCATGCGCCAGATTCGCGTTGGCCCGCATAGCGCGGCTTCCGAGCCAGGCCCGGCCTGTTACGGCCGTGGCGGTCAGGAGCCGACCATCACCGACGCCAACCTGCTGCTCGGCCGCCTGGACGCCGACAACTTTGCCGGTGGCGCGTTGCGCCTCTCCACCGACAATGCCGCCAACGCCATGGCTCGGGTCATCGGCCAGCCGCTGGGCATGCAGGCCGATACCGCAGCCTTTGGCGTGTGCGAAGTGGTCGACGAGAACATGGCCAACGCTGGTCGCGTGCATGCGGTGGAGAGTGGCAAGGATATCGCCGACTACACCATGATCACCTTCGGTGGCGGCGGTCCGCTCCACGCTGCACGGCTGTGCGAAAAGATGGGCGTGGCGCGCTTCATTGTCCCGGCCGGCGCCGGTGTGGGCTCGGCCATCGGCTTCCTGCGTGCGCCATTCGGCTACGAAGCCGTGCGCAGTGCCTTCGTGCGCCTGTCCGAATTCGAGGCCGTGCAGGTCAATGGCCTGATCGACGAGATGAAAGCCGAGTCGCTGGGCTTCCTGCGTCAAGGTATGCCAACCGGTGAGCCGGAAATGGAATGCACCGCGTTCATGCGCTATGTCGGCCAAGGTTGGGAAATTCCGGTTGCCCTGCCGTTCAAGGCCTTCAGCGCCGCGGATATGGTGGAGTTCAAGGCCCGTTTCGAAGAAGCCTATACCCGCTTCTTCGGTCGCCCTATCGAAGGGCCGGATATCGAAATCGTCAGCTGGTCGGTCAAGGCCAGTTCACCGTTGCCACCGGTACAGCAAATCGAAGAAGTGGGTGCCGCCTACCGCTCCCATGAAGTCGCCCGCCGCCAGGTGTTCGACGTGGCTGCCGGCGGTTTCGTCGAGGCCGGCATCCATCCGCGCGAGGAACTGCAGGTCGGTGCCCGCGTCGATGGCCCGGCAATCATCGTCGAGCGCGAAACCTCGACCTTCGTCACCTCCAACTTCACCGCCACGGTCCAGCCAGACGGCTGCCTGCTGGTCGTGCGCCGCTAACGCCTGAATTCGGAAGCCAGAACCATGAGCGATACTTTGATCGACATTCAAATGCAGGTGATGTGGAACCGCCTGGTCTCGGTGGTCGAAGAGCAGGCCCTGACCCTGATCCGCACCGCATTCTCCACCAGCGTGCGCGAGGCCGGCGACCTGTCTGCCGGGGTGTTCGACCGCGCCGGCAACATGCTGGCCCAGGCCGTCACCGGCACCCCCGGCCACGTCAATACCATGGCCGAGGCGGTGGTGCACTTCATCAACGACATCGGCGAAGACAACATCTTCGAAGGCGACGTGTATGTGACCAACGACCCGTGGAAGGGTACCGGCCACCTGCACGACATCACCATCGTTTCGCCGTCGTTCTACAAGGGCAGGCTGATTGGTTACTTTGCCAGTACCGCCCACGTGGTCGACATCGGTGGCCGTGGCTTTGGCCCGGACGCCCGCGAGGTATACGAGGAAGGCCTGTTCATCCCGATCATGAAGCTGTTCGAGCGCGGCAAGGTCAACCGCGACCTGATAAACATACTGCGCAACAACGTACGCGAGAACGACCGGGTGGTGGGCGACTTCTATGCGCTGTCGGCGTGCAACGAGACTGGTCACAAGCGCCTGATCGACATGCTCGAAGAGTTCAGGCTGGATGACCTGGAGCACATTGGTGGCTTCATCCTCGAACACAGCCGCCGCGCCACGCTGGAGTGCTTCAAGGCGCTGCCGCATGGCACCTACAGCAACAGCATGACCCTCGATGGCTACGACGTGCCTGTGACCCTGGCGGTAACCATCACTGTCGGCCCCGATGGCATCAACAGCGACTTCACAGGCACATCGGGCATGAGCCAGTTCGGCATCAACGTGCCGCTGGGCTATGCCAAGGCCTACGCCTGTTATGGCCTCAAGTGCATCGTGGCGCCGGAAATCCCCAACAACACTGCCTCGCTGGCGCCGTTCGAGGTCACTGCGCCCGAGGGCTGCATCCTCAATGCCAAGCACCCGGCGCCGGTGTCGGTGCGCCATGTGCTGGGTCACTTCGTGCCCGACCTGGTGCTGGGGGCACTGCATAAGTGCCTGCCGGGCAAGGTGCCGGCCGAGGGGGCCAGCGCCTTGTGGAACCTGCACCTGAGCGTGCGCCCGCTGGAGAGCAACCCGAACGGTCGCAACGCCGAGATGCTGATGTTCAACAGCGGCGGCATGGGGGCGCGTTCAGCGATGGATGGCCTGAGCGCCACGGCATTCCCCAGTGGTGTGCACACCATGCCGGTGGAAGCCACAGAACACGCCGGCCCGGTGGTGGTGTGGCGCAAGGAGCTGCGTGAAGGCTCCGGCGGTGCCGGCCAACTGCGCGGCGGCCTGGGGCAGGAGATTGAAGTGTCGGCGGCCGCGGGCTACAGCTTCCGCTTCAGCGCCATGTTCGATCGCATCCAGCATGCCGCCCGCGGCCTGGAGGGTGGCAAGCAGGGCGCTGAAGGTTATGTCGGCCTGGATGACGGCAGCCTGCTGCGCGGCAAGGGCCAGCAGTTCGTGCCGGCCGAGCGCCGCCTGGTGTTGCGCCTGCCGGGTGGTGGTGGCTATGGCGACCCGCGTCAACGCGACCGCCAGCAGGTCGAGCGTGACCTGCGCTTTGGCTACATCAGCGCCGAGCAGGCGCGCAACGACTACGGCTTCGATGCCGCCCAGGAGTGCTAGACGATGGATGTGCAAAGCAGCCGCGTGCGCGCGGTAAAAAGCTCACCGAGCATGGCCGTGTCGGTGCTGGCCAAACAGATGCTGGCCCAGGGCGAGCCGGTGATCAACCTGGCGCTCGGCGAGCCGGATTACAACGTACCGGCTCATGTGATCGAAGCCGCCTACCAGGCGATGCTGGCAGGCAACAACCATTACACCGGGCCCAACGGCCTGGAGGTGTTGCGCCAAGCCATCGTCGACAAGTTCGCTCGGGAAAACGACCTGGTCTATGGGCTGGACGAAATCTGTGTAGGCAACGGTGCCAAGCAACTGCTGTTCAACGCCTTCCTGGCCACCCTCGAGCCGGGTGACGAGGTAATCACCCCGGCACCTTACTGGGTGTCGTACACCGACATGGCCATGCTCAACGGTGGCGTGCCCAGGGTCATCCCGTGCACTGCCGAGCAGGGCTTCAAGCTGCGCCCCGAGCAGCTGGAGGCGGCGATCACCCCGCGTACCCGCTGGGTGATGCTCAACTCGCCGAACAATCCGAGCGGGGCGATCTTCACCCGTGAAGAGTTCGCAGCACTGGGCAAGGTACTGGAGCGCCACCCCAAGGTGCTGGTGATTTCCGACGAGATCTACGAGCACATCGTGTTGGGCGACCAGCCGTTCGTGTCCTTCGTTACCGCCTGCCCGCAGTTGCGCGAGCGCACCTTGCTGATCAACGGCGTTTCCAAGGCCTATGCCATGACCGGTTATCGGCTGGGTTACGCGGCAGGCCCCAAGGACCTGATCGTGGCGATGAACAAGACCCAGTCGCAGACGACCACCTGCCCGTCGAGCATCTCGCAGCTGGCGGCGGTGGCGGCGTTGAATGGGCCGCAGGACTTCGTGCGTGACGCCAACCGCGAGTATCAGGCGCGCGGTGCGCTGGTGGTACAGGGGCTGGCGCAGATCCCGGGCCTGCAATTGCAGATGCCGCAGGGCGCGTTCTATGCGTTCCCCGAGGTCAGTGCCTTCATTGGCAAGCGCACGCCAGATGGCCAGGTCATTGGCAACGATGCGGACCTTGCGGCCTACCTGTTGCGGGTCGGCAAGGTCGCCACCGTGCCGGGTTCGGCGTTTGGCCTGGAGCCCTACATTCGTCTGTCGTTCGCCACATCGCGGCAGGAACTGGAACAAGCCCTGGGGCAGCTGCGCGACGCGTTCGCGGCGCTGTCCTGAGCCCACCAAGCAATCGAGGTAACACATGAGCAAGCCTTTCAAACGCCTGCTGATCACCGGCGCCGCCGGGCGCCTGGGCAGTGTGCTGCGCAAGCACCTGGCAGCCTTCGCCGATGAGCTGCGCCTGACCGACATCGCTGACATGGGCCACGCTGCACCCCATGAGCAATTGGTGCGTTGCGACCTGGCCAACTTCAACGACGTGCTGCCGTTGACCGAAGGTGTCGACGCCATCGTGCATGCCGGTGGCGTGCCGGTGGAGGACACTTTCGAGAAGATCCTCAACGGCAACATCGTCGGTACCTACAACATCTACGAAGCTGCGCGGCGCAATGGCGTCAAGCGGGTGGTGTACACCAGCTCCAACCACGCCATCGGCTTCCATGACCGCACCGAGACCATCGACGCTACCGCTGCGCACCGCCCCGACAGCCTGTATGGCGTCAGCAAGTGCTTTGCCGAGGACCTGGGCCGCTACTACTGGGACAAGTTCGCCATCGAGTCGGTCAACCTGCGCATCGGTTCGTCATTCCCCGAGCCTCTGGACCGGCGCATGCTCGCCACCTGGCTGTCGTTCGACGACTTCGCCCAGCTCACCGAGCGCTCGCTGCTGGCGCCGCGGGTCGGGCACATGATTGTCTATGGCATGTCGGCCAACCGCGAAAGCCTGTGGGACAACCGCCTGGCTTCGTCGCTTGGCTACGTGCCCAAGGACAGTGCTGACGACTACCGCGACAAGGTCCTGGCCGAGCACCCGCCGCTGCACCCGAACGAACCGGCCGCGCGCTACCACGGCGGCAACTTCGCTGGTGCCGGGCACTTCGAAGACAAGTAGATATCTCCACATCAGCAGAGAGTGCATTACATGGCTTCCACCGCTAAACAACAGAATTACGATGTGGTGATCGTCGGCGGCGCGGTCAACGGCAGCGCCACCGCCTATTTCCTGGCCAACAACCCGGATTTCAAAGGTTCGGTGCTGGTCATCGAGCGCGACTGGACCTACAACAAGTCAGCCACCGCGCTGTCCAGCAGCTCGATCCGCCAACAGTTCTCCAACCCGATCAACATCGAGATCTCCAGGTTCGGCGCCGAGTTCGTGCGCAACTTCCCGGAGGTGATGGAAGTGGACGGCGATCGCCCGGACCTGGCCTTTCACGAGAACGGTTACCTGTTCCTCGGTGACGACAAAGGTTATGAAGTGCTGCGCCGCCTGCACGATACCCAGGTATCCCACGGTGCCGATGTACGTCTGCTCGACCCCGAGCAACTGCAACGCAAGTTCCCCTGGGTCAACATCGACAGCCTGGCCGGTGCCAGCTATGGCCAGAGCGGCGAAGGGTGGTTCGACAGCCTGGGCATGCTCAATGGCTTCCGCCGCAAGGCGCGCTCGATGGGCATCGAGTATATCGAGAACGAAGTGGTCGGTATCCAGCGTGAAGGCGAGCGCATCACCGGTGTGCAACTGGGCAGTGGCGAGCGTATCGGCTGCGGCCTGCTGGTCAACTGCGCCGGCACACGTGGCACCAAGGTCGCTCGTATGGCCGGCCTGGATATTCCGGTTGAGCCACGCCGCCGTTCGCTGTTCGTGTTCGACTGCCGCACCCCGCTGGAAGGTACCGTGCCGCTGACCATCGACCCGACCGGTGTGTTCTTCCGCCCTGAAGGCAAGTTCTACCTGGGCGGCACCTACCCGAAAAACGACCCGGAAGTCGACTTCGAAGACTTCGACGTATTGCACGAGGAGTTCGACGAGGAGGTGTGGCCGATTCTTGCGGAGCGCGTGCCGGCGTTCGAAGGCATCAAGGTGGTCAACTTCTGGGCCGGGCACTATGACTTCTGCGTTCTCGACCACAACGCCATCGTCGGCCCGCACAACGAGGTGGGCAACTTCCTGTTCTGCAACGGCTTCAGCGGCCATGGCCTGCAGCAGGCACCGGCCATCGGCCGTGGGCTGTCCGAGCTCATCACCTATGGCGGCTACCGTTCGCTTGATCTGGGTGCGCTGAGTTACCAGCGGGTAATCGACAACAAACCGTTCCTGGAAGATTCGGTCATCTGACCGCAGCGCCTGAGGGAGAACAACAATGAGCAACTCCGAAGTGAAGCGCAGTGGCGGCCAGGTGCTGGTCGATGCCCTGCGGGTGAATGGTGTCGAGCGCGCCTTCTGCGTGCCGGGCGAGAGTTACCTGGCAGTGCTGGATGCGTTGCACGATGTGCAGGATGAAATCGACCTGATCGTTTGTCGCCAGGAGGGTGGTGCGGCATACATGGCCGAGGCCTACGGCAAGCTGACCGGCAAGCCGGGCATCTGCTTCGTCACCCGTGGCCCCGGCGCCACCAATGCCTCGGTGGGCGTGCACACGGCGTTTCAGGACTCTACGCCGATGCTGCTGTTCATCGGCCAGGTGGCCCGCGACCAGATCGAGCGCGAAGCCTTCCAGGAAGTGGACTACCGACGCATGTTCGGCCAGATGGCCAAGTGGGTGGTGCAGATCGACGATGCCGCGCGCATTCCCGAGCTGGTCAACCAGGCCTTTCAGCGTGCCATCAGCGGCCGCCCCGGCCCGGTGGTGATCGCCTTGCCGGAGGACATGCTGACCGACCTGGTGCAGGTGGCCGATGCGCGTCCGGCGCGACGCGTCGAAGCCGCCCCGGCGCCACAGGCGCTGGGCGAGCTGCAGGCCCTGCTGGGCAACGCCAGCAAGCCGCTGGTGATTGCCGGTGGAGGCGGCTGGAACGACCAGGCGGTGGCCGACCTGAAGCGCTTCGTGCAGGTGCAGAACCTGCCGCTGGCAGCTTCGTTCCGTTGCCAGGACCTGTTCGACAACACCGACTCGCACTATGCCGGCGACCTCGGGCTGGCTGCCGGGCCGGTACTGGTCGAGGCGGTGAAGCAGTCGGACCTACTGATCGTGGTGGGCGCGCGCCTGGGCGAGATGACCACAGGCGGTTATGCGCTTGTCGACATTCCGACGCCGAAACAGGCGCTGGTGCATGTGCACGCCAGTGCCGAGGAAATCGGCAGGGTGTACCAGCCGACCTTGGGCATCAATGCCGGGCCGGCCAGTTTCCTGAGCCAGGCGGCTGCGTTGCCAGCCGCGCGCCCCGAGGCGTTCGCCGACTGGGTCGCCAGCCTGAACAGCGGCTACCGTGGCAACTTCGAAACGCCACGCTCGCCGGGCGATGTGCAGATGAGCGAAGTGATTGCCTGGCTGAACAAGACCCTGCCGGCCGACAGCATTCTCACCTGCGGTGCCGGCAACTACACCGGCTGGGTGCATCGCGGTTACCAGCACCGTGTGTTCCGCACGTTGCTCGGGCCAACCAACGGGTCCATGGGGTATGGCGTGCCGGCGGCGGTGGCAGCCAAGCTGACCTATCCGCAACGTACTGTGGTGGCATTTGCCGGTGACGGCTGCTTCCTGATGAATGGCCAGGAGCTGGCCACGGCGGCGCACTACGACGCCCACCTGATCACCGTGGTGGTCAACAACGGCATGTACGGCACTATCCGCATGCACCAGGAGCGCAGCTACCCGGGGCGGGTGTCCGGCACCGAGCTGCACAACCCTGACTTCGCCGCCCTGGCGCGTGCCTATGGGCTGCACGGTGAAACCGTCACCCGCACCGAGGACTTCGCTGCCGCTTTCGAGCGTTGCCAGGCTTCTGGCAAGCCGGCGCTGATCGAAGTGCAGGTCGACCCCGAAGCCCTGACCCCGCGCATGACCCTCAGCCAGATCCGCGACAAGGCCATGCAAGCCAAGCGCTGATTCGCCTCAGGTGGGGCGCGGTACGGCCCCACCTTTTTTCCTTTTTCGAACGAGTCAATCGACATGAACCTTGCCGATCGTGATCTGCTGCGTGAAGTTTGCTATATCGACGGAAAATGGCTGGCGGCCGACAGTGGTCAGCGCATTGCCGTGACCAACCCGGCCAGCGGCGAAGTGCTCGGCCATGTGCCGCGCATGGGGGCGGATGAAACCCGTCGCGCCATCGCCGCTGCCGAACGTGCCTTGCCGGCTTGGCGGGCGCTTGCTGCCAAGGAGCGTGCCGCCCGGCTGCAGGCCTGGTTCCGCGAAATCCTCGCCCACCAGGAGGATCTGGCGTGCATCATGACGGCCGAACAGGGCAAGCCGCTAGCCGAGTCCCGTGGCGAGATTGCCTTTGCGGCAGCCTATGTGGAGTTTTATGCAGAAGAGGGCAAGCGCATTTATGGTGATGTAATTCCTTCGCCGAGCGCTGATCGTCGGTTGATCGTCACCAAAGAGCCGATTGGCGTCTGCGCGGCGATTACGCCATGGAATTTTCCGGCGGCGATGATCACCCGTAAGGCGGCGCCGGCTTTGGCGGCGGGTTGCACGCTGGTGCTCAAGCCGGCCTCGCAAACTCCGTTCAGCGCGCTGGCGCTGTGCGTGCTGGCCGAACGCGCTGGTATCCCTGCGGGCGTGCTAAGCGTGGTGACTGGTGACTCGGCGGCCATCGGCGGGGAGCTGACGGCCAGCCCGGTGGTGCGCAAGTTGTCGTTCACCGGCTCCACGCCCATCGGCATCCAGTTGCTGCAGCAGTCGGCGGCGACGGTGAAGAAGGTGACCATGGAGCTGGGTGGCAATGCGCCGTTCATCGTGTTCGATGATGCCGACCTGGAAAAAGCCGTGGAGGGGGCGCTGATCGCCAAGTTCCGCAACAGCGGGCAGACCTGCGTGTGCGCCAACCGGTTCTATGTTCAGGGTGGTATCTACGAGCGCTTCGTGGCGCGCTTTGCCGAGCGCGTGGCTGAGCTGGTGGTGGGGCGGGGCGATGCGCCCGGGACCCAGGTCGGGCCTATGATCGACGGGCGTGCTGCCAGTGGTGTCGAGCGGCTGGTGGGTGAAGCGGTGGAGGCCGGGGCACGTGTGCTGGCCGGTGGGCGCCGGCATGCGCTGGGCGAGGCGTTTTTCGAGCCTACCTTGCTGGCGGATGTGACGCCGGACATGCGCGTGGCACGCGAGGAGATCTTCGGGCCGGTGGCGCCGATCTTCCGCTTCGGTAGCGAGGAGGAGGTGATTGCCCAGGCCAACGACACCGAGTTCGGCCTCGCCTGCTACCTGTATGCGCGGGATGTCGGGCGAATCTGGCGGGTGTCCGAGGCGTTGGAGTATGGGATGATCGGGGTCAACGTCGGCGTGGTGGCGACCGAGGTGGCGCCGTTTGGTGGGGTGAAGGCTTCGGGCTTGGGTAGGGAAGGGTCGCGCTACGGGATCGAGGATTACCTCGAGGTCAAGTATGTGTGCCTGGGGCTTTGAGGTGATTCCGGGCCGCTGATGCTGCCTGTGCTGGCCTCTGCGCGGCCAAGGCCGCTCCTTCAGGTAATGCGCGATCCCTGTGGGAGCGGCTTTAGCCGCGAAGAGGCCGGTACAGGATAGCCATCAGGCCTTGCTGTCGAGCAACCGCTGATACCGCGACAAGCTTTCTTCCAGGTGCTTGCGCAGCGCCGTGCGCGCACTGGCCACATCGCCCATGCTGATTGCCGAGAGGATCGCCCCGTGCTCTCGGCCGATCTTCTTGATGTGCGCCTGGCGGTTCTTGCCCGTCACCTGCCCATGCTTGAGGTTCAAATCGAGGATGATGTCCGGGCCCAGCGCTTCCAGCAGCTGGGTGAAGTGCGGGTTGTTGGTGGCACGGGCAATTGCCAGGTGGAATTCGAAGTCGGCCCTGGCTTCTTCCTCCTGCGTGGCACCGTCCAGTGAGTTGAAACGGTCGAATGCCTCGGTGATTGCCGCCATGCTGGCCGGGCTGCGGCGCTCGGCTGCGCGGGCCACCGACTCGGTTTCGATCCCCAGGCGCAGTTCCAGGATCTGCGCGGCGGCACGCACGTCATCAACCACGCTGTCGATGGCAAAGCCGATGCGTTTCACGTCCTGCTCGACCACGAAGACGCCCACGCCCTGGCGGGCGATCAGGCGCCCACCCAGGCGCAGCGAGGCTACCGCCTCACGGATGACCGGGCGGCTGACGTTGAATTCCTTGCACAGCTCCTGTTCGGACGGCAGCTTGTCGCCCGGGCCGTAGGTGCCGTTGTCGATCCGGCCGGAAAGCTCCTGGATCACGGTTTCCGCCAGATTGGCGCGACGCGTGCCTAACGACGCATTCATAAAAGAGTTGCTCCTGAAACTGATTGGCTCATCACGGTTGATTCTCCGGCAGGTTGCGCGCAGCCCTCATGCCCCTTGCGGCGGGATCCGTAGCCAACCAGCGGTGATGTTGTAGGCATATGTTATCAAACATCTGATCTGTAGGAGCGGGCTTCCCCCCCGAGCAGGTCTCCACGCATGCCTGTAAATTTTAACCACGGCTCAAGCATACACCCATTGACAGTTGCCTGCTGACTGTTATCTTACAAGTGCGATGGCGTTCCGGCCAATTCGCATGCGGTAAGCGATGTCGAGGTTCGTCCAATCACTACTGGGAGCTGAGCATGAATAACAACAAGGGAGGGCGTGCAGCCCTCGCGACCGCGGTAACGTTGCTGATGGCCATGGGGACGGCAAACGCAGCAGACAGTGAAATCGTCAGGATCGGCTTCGCCGGCCCCCTGACCGGCCCTTCGGCGCACCAGGGACAGGATGTCGAGCACGGCATCCAGATTGCCGTTGATGAAGCCAACGAACAGCAACTGAAGATCGGCGACAAGGTCGCCCGGTTCAAACTGGTCTCCGAAGACGATGTCGCCGACCCGCGCACCGGCACGGCGGTCGCGCAACGCCTGGTGGACTCGAAAGTGGCGGTGGTGATCGGCCATTACAACTCCGGCACCAGTATCCCCGCCTCGAAGATTTACGCCGCCGCCGGCATCCCGCAGATCTCGCCCTCGGCCACCAACCCCACCTTGACCCGCCAGGGCATCCCTTCGGTGTTCCGTACCGTCAACGACGATGCCACCCTGGGCCGCTACGCTGGCAACTACCTGGTCAGCCAGCTCAAGGCCCAGCGCATCGCCATTTTCGATGACCGCACCGCTTACGGCCAGGGCCTGGCCGACGAGGTGACCAAGGCAGTCAAGGCTGCCGGCGGTAATGTGGTGGTGCGCGAGTACACCAACGACAAGTCCACCGACTTCAACGCCATTCTCACCACCGCCAAGGCACAGAAGGCCGATGCGGTGTTCTTCGCCGCCCTCGACTACCAGGCCGCACCGATGGCCAAGCAGATGAAGAATCTTGGCCTGAAGGCGCGCTTCATGAACATCGGCAACCTGCCCAACGACTCGTTCAGGCAGATGGCCGGCAGCGCCGCCGAGGGCACCTACGCCTGGAACTACGGCACGCCGCTGCTGGACATGCCCAAGGGCGCGGCCTTCGAGCAGAAGCTCAAGGACAAGTTCGGCGTGGGCGTAGTGCAGTCGTCGCCAGCCGCGTATGACGCCACCTGGGCAGCGATCAACGCCATGGTCAAGGCCGGCTCCGACGACCCCAAAGTGTACCTGCCAGTGCTCAAGAGCCAGAGCTACGAAGGCGTCACCGGCACCATCGCCTTCGATGATCAAGGCAACCTGAAGAACCCGGCGGCTACCGTGTTCCAGTTCGCCGACGGCGGCTGGAAAACCCTGTCGGTCCAGCGCGACTGAGCGCCACCCCCATAACAAGCAGGCGCCGGCCTGCCACATAACAAGAAGACTTTTCCCACCTGCCAGGCCTGTCGGCGTGTGGCGCTGAGCCGCCGCGCGCCGACGACAACGCAGTTTCGAGGATTCAGCGCGTGGACGGTAATTTCGATATCTTGTTGCAACAGGTCCTCAACGGCCTGGTGCTGGGCAGCATCTATGCCCTGGTAGCCTTGGGCTACACCATGGTCTACGGCATCATCGGCCTGATCAACTTCGCCCATGGCGAGGTGGTGATGGTCGGCGCCATGGTGACCATTTCGGTACTGACGATGCTCGCGGGCGCAGGTTTTGCCCCAGGCATCATCACCTTGCTGCTGGCGATCATGGCTGCGGTGGTGGTGTGCATGCTGCTGGCCCAGGGCATGGAAAAGTACGCCTACCGGCCCTTGCGCAAAGCCCCGCGGCTGACCCCGCTGATTCTCGCCATCGGCATTTCCATCGCCCTGCAGAACCTGGCGATGATGATCTGGGGGCGCGGCTACAAGACCTTCCCCGAGGTGGTCGAGACCCAGCCGGTGGACGTGTTCGGCGCCACCATTACCAACGTGCAGCTGTCGATCATGCTGATTGCGGTGGTGATCATGCTCGGCCTATGGCTGCTGGTGGACAAGACCCGTCTGGGCAAGGCCATGCGTGCCACCGCCCAGAACCAGGAGGTGGCCGGGCTGATGGGCATCAACATCAACCGGGTGATCAGCGCCACCTTCCTCATCGGTGCCAGCCTGGGCGCCATCGCCGGGGTAATGCGCGCGGTCAACTACGGCCAGGCCGATGCCTACATGGGCCTGCTGCTGGGCCTGAAGGCATTCTCGGCGGCAGTGCTCGGCGGCATTGGCAACCTTTTCGGGGCCATGGCCGGCGGCCTGTTGCTGGGGCTGATCGAGTCGCTGGCAGCGGGCTACACCGGGCAGATCACCGGTGGCTTCCTCGGTGCCAACTATCAGGACATCTTCGCCTTCGCGGTGCTGATCCTGGTGCTGCTGTTCCGCCCGAACGGCCTGCTTGGCGAACGCCAGGCTGACCGGGCGTAAGGAGTCGGCCATGAAAAACCTCAAGAGCCAATACTTGCTGTTGATCCTCGGCTTCATTGCCTTGCCGTTCCTGGTCGAGGCCATCCCCATGCTCGGCCCGACCTGGGTGCGCATCCTGGGCTTCGCCATGCTCTACGTGTTGCTGGCGTTGGGCCTGAACATCGTCATCGGCTACGCCGGCTTGCTCGACATGGGCTACATCGGCTTTTACGCCATCGGTGCCTACCTGTACGCCTTGCTTGCCTCGCCGCACCTGCAGATGGCCGGCCTGGTCGAAGGCGTGCTGGACTGGCCGGTATGGGTGATCATCCCGCTGGCGGCAGTAGCCGCGGCCATCTGTGGGGTGTTGATCGGCGCGCCGGTGCTCAAGCTGCGCGGTGATTACCTGGCGATCGTCACCTTGGGCTTCGGCGAGATCATCCGCATTTTCATGAACAACCTGGACCAACCGGTGAACCTCACCAATGGCCCCCAGGGCATCAGCAACATCGCTCCGCTGCACGTGGATGGCGCAGCATGGGCGCATGCCCCGGGGGAGGGTGCAGCGCCGCTGCTGTCGCTGCAGCAGAGCTGGAGCCTGTTCGGTCTGCAAGTGTCGCCGGTGATCAGCTACTACCTGTTCTTCCTGGCCATCGTCATCCTCAGCATCGTGCTGTCCAAACGCCTGGAAGTATCGCGTATCGGCCGTGCCTGGATGGCCCTGCGCGAGGACGAAGTGGCTGCCGAGGCCATGGGGCTGAACAAGCGCAACCTCAAGCTGCTGGCGTTCGCCATGGGCGCCACTTTCGGCGGCGTGTCCGGCGTGCTGTTCTCCAGCTACCAGGGCTTTGTCAGCCCCGAGTCGTTCACCCTGATGGAGTCGATCATGGTCCTGGCCATGGTGGTGCTCGGTGGCATGGGTTCGATCCGTGGCGTGGTGCTGGGCGCGCTGATCCTGTCGGTGATGCCGGAGTTGTTCCGCGACCTGGTCAACTGGGTCCAGCCATGGGTGATGGACAATGTCACTTTCATCAGCCGCGACATCCTGCGCAACGTACTGGATGCCTCGACGCTGCGCATGCTGGTGTTCGGCCTGGCGTTGATCCTGGTGATGCGTTTTCGCCCCGAAGGCCTTTGGCCGTCTGACCGCCGCCGTGCCGAACTGCACGATGGTGACCCAGAGGCGGAGCCGATGCCTGCGGCGCTCAGCACCGCAGTGCATGCTCCGGCCAGTGAAGCATCCTTCGAGCTCCCGATCAAAGAGGCGGACAAGGCATGAGCGACATCCTTCTCGAGCTGCATCAGGTCAGCAAGTTCTTCGGTGGCCTGCAGGCCCTGCATGGCATCGACTTGAGCATTCGTCGTGGCGAGATCCGCGGCCTGCTGGGCCCCAACGGCGCCGGCAAGACCACCCTGTTCAACGTGCTCACCGGGTTGTACCGGGCCGAGCAGGGGCGGGTGATGTTCGACGGCAAACCGCTGCGTATCAGCAAGCCGCACAAGGTGGTGGAAGCTGGCATTTCGCGCACCTTCCAGAACATCCGCCTGTTCCACAACATGACCGCCCTGGAAAACGTGATGATCGGCCGCCATGTGCGCACTCGCAGCGGTGTGTTCGGCGCCATCCTGCGTACTCCGGCCTGCGTGCGTGAAGAGCGCGAAATCCGGCAGGCCGCGCGCCACTGGTTGAACTACGTCGGCATCGGCCACCTGGCCGGGGAGCTGGCCAAGAGCCTTTCCTATGGCGACCAGCGTCGCCTGGAAATCGCCCGGGCGCTGGCCACCGAGCCCAAGCTGATCGCCCTCGACGAACCGGCGGCGGGCATGAATGCCTCGGAAACCGAAGGCCTGCGCCAGCTGATGTGCAAGATGCAGGCGGACGGCAAGACGGTGCTGTTGATCGAGCACGATGTAAAGCTGGTGATGGGCCTGTGCGACCACATCACCGTGCTGGAATTCGGCCGCAAGATCGCCGACGGCCTGCCGGCCGACGTGCGCAAGGACCCACGAGTGATCGAGGCCTACCTCGGTGCGGAGGCAGTGGCATGAAAAACATTCTGCAAGTGAACGACCTCAAGGTGAGCTATGGCGCCATCCAGGCCATCAAGGGCATCGACCTGACAGTGGGCGAGGGCGAGATGGTGGCGCTGATTGGCGCGAACGGTGCAGGCAAGACCACCACCCTGAAAACCTTGGCCGGGTTGCTGAAACCTAGCGCCGGTAGCATTACCTTCGATGGCAAGGCGCATGCGGCGATCAAGGGCCATGACCTGATCCGCGAAGGGCTGGCGCTGGTGCCGGAGGGGCGGGGCATCTTCCCCAAGCTGACCGTGCACGAAAATCTCGAGATGGGAGCCTTCAGCCGGCGTGACGGCAAGGATGCCATCGGCGCCGATATCGAACGCATGTATGGCATCTTCCCGCGCCTGAAGGAGCGCGCTTTCCAGTTGGCCGGCACCATGTCGGGTGGCGAGCAACAGATGCTGGCCATTTCCCGGGCGCTGATGGGGCGGCCCAAGCTGCTGTTGCTGGACGAACCGTCCATGGGCCTGGCGCCGATCATCGTGCAGAAGATCTTCGAGACAATCGTCGAGGTGGTCAAGGACGGGGTGACATTGCTGCTGGTGGAGCAGAACGCCCGGCTGGCACTGCAGACCTGCCAGCGCGCCTATGTGATAGATGGCGGACGCATCAGCCTGGAAGGCTGTGCCAAGACCTTGCTGCATGACGACCAGGTGAAGAAGGCCTACCTGGGCGAATGATCCATTCACAATGACAAGAGGATCTGCCCTGGGGTGTGGTGTTTGTCTTGCCGGCCTCTTCGCGAGCAAGCCCGCTCCCACAGGTATTTCACAGCCC
>NZ_JBNRIJ010000011.1:79438-158283 GCF_053557675.1 Pseudomonas sp. XP1
CCCCCAAAGGTTTTAACGATGTCGCAAGTATCCCTGCAACACGGCCTGACCTCGCGCCAGGTTTCCATGATTTCCATCGCTGGCATCATCGGCGCCGGCCTGTTCATCGGTTCGTCCAAGGCCATCGCCTCGGCCGGCCCGGCCATTCTCGTGTCCTACGCCATGACCGGCCTGCTGGTGCTGCTGGTCATGCGCATGCTCGGCGAAATGGCCGTGGCCAACCCCACCAGCGGCTCCTTTTCCACCTATGCCGCCGAAGCCATCGGCCCCTGGGCCGGCTTCACCATCGGCTGGTTGTACTGGTGGTTCTGGGTGCTGATCATTCCCGTCGAGGCCATTGCCGGCGCCGATATCCTGCACGCGTGGTTCCCGGCGGTTCCATCCTGGTTGTTCGCCTTCCTGATCATGGCGGTACTGGCCACCAGCAATCTGGTCAGCGTGAAGAACTTCGGTGAGTTCGAGTTCTGGTTCGCCCTGGTCAAGGTGATAGCCATCCTGGCCTTCATCGTCATCGGTGGCATGGCGTTGTTTGGTGTCTGGCCACTGGCCGAGGCCTCAGGCGTGAGCCACCTGTGGGCCAATGGCGGTTTCGCGCCCAATGGCTGGGGTGCGGTGCTGGGTGGGGTGCTGATCACCATCTTCTCGTTCTTTGGTGCCGAGATCGTCACCATCGCTGCTGACGAAACCGCCAACCCGCAGGCCAAGATCCGCCGCGCCACCAACCTGGTGGTGTATCGCATCGCCGTTTTCTACCTGGCGTCGATCTTTCTGGTCGTGTCGCTGGTGGCCTGGAATGACCCCGCGTTGGTCGCGGTGGGTTCGTTCCAGCGGGTGCTGGAGGTGCTCAACGTGCCGGGCGCCAAGCTGGTGGTGGATGTGGTGGTGCTGGTGGCGGTGACCAGTTGCATGAACTCGGGGCTCTATACCGCTTCGCGCATGCTCCATTCACTGGGGGCGCGTGGCGAGGCGCTGCCCATTACCCGGCGGGTGACCGCGAATGGTGTTCCGGTGGTGGCGGTACTGATGTCGACCCTGGCCGGGTTTGCCGGCTGCCTGGTCAACTACGTGTTCCCCGGCAAGGTGTTCAGCTTCCTGCTGTCCACCACAGGCGCGATTGCCTTGCTGGTGTATCTGGTGATTGCAATTTCGCAGCTGCGCATGCGGGCACGGGCAGAACGCGACGGTGTGCAGCTGGAGCTGAAAATGTGGCTGTTCCCGTGGCTGACATGGCTGGTTATCGGCGCCATCCTGATGGTGCTGGGGTACATGCTGCTTAGTGATGCTTACCGCTATGAAGCACTCATGACTGCTGGAGTGACGGTATTCATTCTGCTGGTGTGCGTGACGCGGCGGCGGGTGGGTATGGTGGGGAGGGCGGTGTACGGGGATTGAGAACCAGGGGCCGCTTCGCAGCCCATCGCGACACAAGGCCGCTCCTACAGGGCCATGCGGTCTCTTGTAGGAGCGGCCTTGTGTCGCGATGGGGCGCAAAGCGGCCCCAAAGATCCTAAGTGTGCGGCACGCTGCGAGGCACTACCCCACCCGCATACTGCGGCTTCAGATGCCCCTGCTCATCCAGCAGATAGGCATCCATCACCTCCCGCACCACCGGCCCTGCCACCCGCCCACCGGCTTCACCGTTCTCGATCATCACCGCCACCACCACACTCGGGTGATCAGCCGGGGCAAAGCCGACGAACAGGGCATTGTCGCGGTGCCGCTCCAGGGTCTTGTCGCGGTTGTAGCGTTCGCCCTGCTTGATCGCCACCACCTGCGCGGTGCCGCTCTTGCCGGCAATGCGGTATTGCGCACCGGCCGCGGCCGCGCGGGCGATGCCGCGCGGGTCGTGCATGACCATCTGCATGCCCTGGCTGACCTGGTCCCAGGCGTGTCTGTCGTGCAGCACGATATCGGGCATCGGGTTGGGGTCTACCGGCGCATCGCCACCCACGGTCATGGCCAGGTGCGGGCGGTGCCACACGCCCTTGCTCGCCAGCAGGCTGGTGGCCTGGGCCAGCTGCAGTGGGGTGACCTGCATGTAACCCTGGCCGATGCCCAGGATCAGCGTCTCGCCCGGGAACCAGGCCTGGCGCCGTGTGGCGCGCTTCCACTCGGCCGACGGCATCAGCCCGGACGCTTCCTCGAACATGTCCAGCGACACCTTCTGGCCCAGGCCGAACTCGGCCATGTAGTCATGCAGGCGGTCGATGCCCAGCTTGTGCGCCAGGTCGTAGAAGTAGGTGTCGTTGGAACGCATGATGGCGGTGTACATATCCACCCAGCCATCGCCGCTGCGGTTCCAGTTGCGGTACTTGTGGTCGTAGTTGGGCAGCTCGTAGTAGCCCGGGTCGAACACCCGGCTGCCCGGGGTGATCACGCCGCTGTCGAGGCCGGCGATGGCCACCTCCGGCTTCACCGTCGAACCGGGCGCATACAGGCCGCGCAGCACGCGGTTGAACAGCGGGCGGTCGATGGAATCGCGCAGGGCGGCGTACTGTTTGAAGCTGATGCCCTTGACGAACAGGTTGGGGTCGAAGCTGGGGTTGCTGACCATCGCCAGCACGTCGCCATTGGCCGGGTCGAGCACCACCACCGAGCCGCGGCGGTCGCCCAGGGCCTTTTCCGCGGCCAGTTGCAGGTGGGCGTCCAGGGTCAGGACGATGTCCTGGCCTGGGGTCGGGGCCTTGTGGTTGAGCACACGCATCACCCGGCCTTGGGCGTTGGTCTCGACCTCCTCGTAGCCCACGTGGCCATGCAGCTGGCTTTCGTAGAAGTGCTCGATGCCGGTCTTGCCGATCGACTGGGTGCCCCGGTATTCGGTGCTGTCGAGGGTCTTGGCCTCTTTCTCGTTGATGCGCCCCACATAGCCCACCGAGTGGGCGAAATGCTCGGCCAGCGGGTACTCGCGGATGAACTGTGGTTCTACCTCCAGGCCTGGCAGGCGGAACTGGTTCACCGCCACCAGGGCGATCTGCTCTTCGCTCAGGCCGACCATCAGGGTCACCGGTTCGAACGGCTTGCGGCCACGGCGCAGGTCCTTGTCGAACTGCTTGCGGTCGTCGTCGGTCAGCCTCAGCACCTGGGCCAGGGTATCGAGCACCTTGGCCGTGTCGCCGCCGGCCCGCTCGCGGGTCATGGTCAGGTCGAAACTGGGCTTGTTGTCGGCCAGCACCACGCCGTTGCGATCGTAGATCAGCCCGCGCTCGGGGGCGATGGGCAGCACGTGCACGCGGTTGTTTTCCGATACGGCGGTCTGCTGGTCGTGCTGCAGCACCTGCAGCACATAGAGCCGGCCCACCAGGACGGCGACCAGGCTGAAGACCAGGGCGGCGCAGGCCAGAAGCCGGCGGTTGACCAGGTGCTTTTCCTTTTCGTGGTCCTTGAGGGGGATGGGTTGCGGCATCGGGGTTCTGTCTGCTGATGGTGTGGCTGGGTGAGGTGTGAGCGCTGTGGGCACGCGCCTGTGGGAGCGGGCGTGCCCACGAATGGGCCGCGCAGCGGCCCCGGGGGGCGGTGATGCTACGCAAGGTAGTGAGCCCCCTCAAGGTGAAGGCCTGCGGCTGCAGAAGCGAAGAGGGCTGCCACGCCCGCAATCAGGGCGCTCGCCAGCAAAATGAAGATTTGTTCATGGCGGCAGTGCGTTGGTGGGGGGCGGCGGCAACAGACATACTGCTGGGATATCTCTTGTTCGCCTGCTCCACTTGGCCTGGCTGACTCAGCGATGGACGCTGCCGTGTGATGCACTGGCGATCAAGCTGGCGCCGCACGCGGTTTTCATGCCATCGAGTGCGACAGGAACTCCGTTGACGCGGTAGGTGTCGCTACCCTCGATGATTGGGAATTCTCCTTTACAGAGTGGGCAAAATACCATGCTGCCTTTGCCAGCCAATGGTTTTCCGTTGAGGTTTGTGTGGGGAATGGCATCAAGTACTATTCCGCCGTGGTCGGTTGTGTCGCCCAGTCGAATTATTTGGTTCATTGTGATTAAGTTCCTGTACTGCTGAAGTATGTATTCCGTGCTTGTGAGCTATTCTGTTTATGGGGTGTCTATTTTTTCTTGCTGGTTCTACTGCGAAATTTAATCGTCGCTTCTGTGGGGTAATTTAAGTGCGTACAGATTTTTGTAAAAATCCCAGTGGATTATTTTTAAGTTATTTTCGTCTAGGTAGATGGTGTTTGCGTAATCGAGTTCCTTTGCAAATTTCTGCCATTCTTCTAGTGTTGTGCTGATTGCTGGGAAGGCATCATCTATGTTGATAATGATTATGGTTTCTGAATTTTTTAATTCTATGGTTGATGCTGCGCCCAATATTTCGACTATCAGTCTGTCCCTTTGGGTATGGCCTATTTCAATTCTGTTGGGAATGTTCTCCCAGTGGATTTTCGAAGGGCCTGCTGGCAGTAGTTCTCCAATCTTTTTCAAAACTTCATCTTGTCTTTCAAAAAGGTGGGTGTTGATATAGGTCAGGCACTCTGGTGTGAAATTCATCGGTTAAACCTCCTTAATAGTCTCTGGCGGTTTTTTGATTTGCCTCGAATTAGATGATTGTTTTTGGCCCCAATACCGTTGGTATTTACGATGCGGATCAGGCGTATGTTTGGGGGCCTGATCAGCTCTCAATTTTAGGTCCGGAGCGGCGACAGCAGGCACACTCCTGGAATGTCCCTTGTTCGCCTGCTCCACTTAGCCTGGCTGACTCAGCGATGGACGCTACCGTGTGATGCGCTGGCCGGTCTTCATTCCGTCAAGCGCGACAGGAGTGCTATTGACGCGGTAGGAGTCGCTGCCCTCGATGATTGGCAACTCGCCTTCGCATTGAGGAAAAAAACCATGTTACGTTTGCCGGTCATCGGTTTGCCGTTAAGGCCTGTACTGTCTATGGAGCCAATCACGATACCTTTACGGTTGGTTTTGTCGTAAAGTCGAACTATTTTCTTCATTGTGGTTGAGGTCTATGTATTGTTGGCGTGTTGTTTGATTCGGTCCTTTGTTTAGAGTGAATTAATTAGTGTGTCTATCTTTTCGGCTGCGCGTGCATTTTTTTTTGTCAAGTTCATGATGCGCCTCGGTGTTAATGAAATTCTTGATGTGTGAAAATTTCTTCGGGCCGAGATGGGTGTTCCATTTGCGGAGAAAATCTAGCGGAGCTAAATTGCTCTTCAATTTTGTGAAGGTAAGGTATGGGGCTTCGTCTATGCCGTCCATTAGTGACATTATATACTTATCCCAATCGGACTGGCTTTCTAACCAAACATCTCGCCATTCACATGCGTAATGTTTTACGTCCAATCCGAGTGGTTCGATTTCAGGAATTAGCTCCAAAAGCTCTGGTGTGATTGGTGTGTTGAATTCGTCGATCACAAGCCAGTAGAGCCGGCTTGCTATTGAGTTGATGACATATGAGGCGGTGTTTGTCTCGTCGGAATTACTCTTAAGGATTTTGTGAAGGTTATCTATCTTTTCTAGCGTTTGCTTGGGGATGTTGCTTTTTTGGGCGAGTTCAAAAAAATCTTTTTCAGTTTTCTTTATGCGGTGGCAGGAAAAATCCGCGCACATGTAATAATTGTCGCCACCGTTAATGATTGTTTTGACGATATTTCGCGCTATTTCTCTGATTTTTAGAGATTCGTGCTTTGTCGTTGTGTCAAGTATTTCGCCACAAAAGCTATCAGTGCTCAGTATTAAAATGAGGTCATCAAAAGTTGCATTCATTGTTGCTGCCTTTCGAGGCTGGATGGGATTTCGAGTGTGCCTATTTTTATATCGGTTGCTGCTTTCTTGTGACCCTCCCAAGATCCGCTCGCCATCAGGGTTATAGGCCACTTCTTCTCACCGCCGTTGGCGTCGGTGATGGCAATAGGCAGGTTGTCGCTGTTGTAGGTATCAGCTCTCAATTCTAGGTCGGGAGCGGCGGCAACAGACATACTTCTGGGATGTCTCTTGTTCGCCAGCTCCACTTGGCCTGGCTGACTCAGCGATGCACGCTGCCGCGTGATGCGCTGGCGATCAAGCTGGCGCCGCACGCGGTTTTCATACCATCGAGTGCGACAGGAACTCCGTTGACGCGGTAGGTATCACTGCCCTCGATGATTGGGAATTCTCCTTTGCATAAAGGACAGAAAACCATGTTGCCTTTGTCGGCCATAGGGTTGCTGTTGAGATTGGTATGCGGAATGAAGTCGATCACGGTTCCGCCGTGATCAGTGGTATTTCCAAGTCGTATTATATTTCTCATTATGGATTTTCGTATCTTCTATTGTGTTAAGTTTTACGAGTCTATGAATTCATAGCTCAATGTGTTTGGATTGGATGCGGAAAAGCTTACATGAAGGATTGCTTCGCTAGGTTCGTTGTTTTCTAGGATGAAACATTCCACGGCGATATCTCCATCACCGGTGTCGTACACGGTTATTAATGGTGCTTTGTTGACTTGAGAGTCCTGGCTGCCTAATGGTGGTGCGGACAGTATTGCTCCTGCATGGAAATAGATTGGTAGGAGATCTTGAATCTCTAAAATTACTGCATGCGATAGGCCGAACTTAGTGGACAAGGTTTTTGTGTCATTCTCGGAGATGGCCTTAATGAATCCGCTCAATAAAGCGTGCTTATTGGTGTCTAGATTTGCTGGCATTTTCATTTTCTCCTGGATCTTGGGGTCAGCGTGGGTGTACCTGCGTGGGCGCCAAGATGTGATAATTGACCGCGGGCTTTTAGCGTGGCGCACTTTGCAACTGGGGCGCTTAGCCCTGCTGCTCTCAGTGCGTTGAACGCTACTACGGTCTCACTGCCAAGTAATCCTGCAGATGATGCTGAATTTTGAGATAGCGTCGCTTTATAGTGTGGGGTACCAGTTCGAGATCTATCAGGATTTTTTCCAACAAGCCTGATTGCGATTGCATTGCCTGATGTATAGCCGTTAATAAGGGGTTGTTTTGTTTTATTATCAAGTAGAGCGGCCTGTTGGTAGATGTGGTGGGATTCATAAAGAGATCCTTTGTGTTTAGCGTCGGTGCTAAGGTTGGCATGGGTGTCGATGTCAACGCCAGCTTCGGACAAAATTTTATTGCAGTCTTCTGGGCATGGTTTCAGGCCGAGTGGATCCACCCAGCTTATTGGATTGGCGGCGTATAGATATAGGTTGAGTCCCCCCAATAACCCGATTGGATCCTTTTCGCAAAATCTTCCAGTTTGGGGGCTATAGAATCTGTGTCGGTTATAATGCAGGTTGGTCTCAAGGTCTGAATATTGGCCTTGGAAGCGTAGATTATTATTGGCTGGTAGCGAGTTTGTGTTGATATTATAGGTGCTACCTGAGCCAAAGGCGCTGTAAATTCCATGCCATGCCACATGTCCTTCTACGCTCGTAACTTCCATGGGGGTGCCTAAATGGTCGCACTGGTACCAGCCCACAGTGTCAAAAGGCTTCGGCGTTGGTTTTTCCTGCCATACCAGATCCCGATCAATGTCATAGGGGAAGCCATAGCTCGGCTGATGCAGCATCTCCTCGATGTGATTCATCACCCCTTGCGCGACCGGAACGAAAGTCCCCGGTTCAAACACATAGTGCGTAGTCCGCCCCTTGCCATCCCGCCCGCGCTGCTCGAACGCCAGCGTATCGCCGTCCCAGATGAACAGCGTCAAATCACAGCCCAGCTTTTCATCCAGCGCTCGCCGCGCATTCTCGTTCCAGACCGGCCCAGCTTGTATCCGTTTGCGGTACTTCGAGCGCGAGTCCTTGTACACTCGGCGGCCTAACGCGTCATACCCGAACTCGACAACCAGCCGCTCATCCTCGTAGCGCCGCAGCCGGTCATACAGATCCCAGGTAAACTTGCCTGTCTTGCCGTTCTCAATCCGCTCCTGCAGGTTGCCGCGCTCGTCGTATCGATACTGCGTGCCGCAGTAGCTGCGCAGCACGTTGTCCATCAGCTTGTGCGGCGAGTGCGGATTAGGATTGGGTGGTGCCTCGGGGTCCAGCAGGTTGCTCGCCGGGTCGAAGGCGAAGGTTTCCTTCTCGTGGTTGCGGCTGGCTTCAAGCAAACGGCCAACCGGGTCGTAGCGATAGTGCAGGTCGCCACGGTTGAGGTCGTCGATGTGGCACAGCTGGCCGGCTTCGTCATAGCGGTAGCTGCGCGCCGCGATGCGTCTGGATTCACCTTGGCGAACCAGTGTCTGCCCCAGCAACTGGCCATTCGGGCTCCAGGTTTGGCGCTGGACCAGGCCATTGCCTTGCACGCGGCCGATCTCCCGGTGCAGATCATCTCGCTCGTAGCTGATCAGCTCCTGGTCATCGAGCTTGAGCGCAAGCAGGTGGCCGCTGCCGTAGGTCAGCCAACTGACCCGATGCCCATCGGGGCGGGTGGTGGCGATGCGTTGGTTGAGGGTGTCGTACTCATGCCTGAACACGGCAACCTGTGGCTTGACCAGATAATCCAGCCACTGATGCTCGCGCGTGTTGTTGCCGGCAGCATCGTAGAACCATTGCAGCCTGCAGGCCTTATTGTTGGCCGCCAGCAGGTTGCCATTGCCGTCATAGGCAAAGGTTTCAACCTCCCACTTGTCACCGCCACGCCGAGCGGCCTTGCGCTGGATGAGCCGGCCCATGGGGTCGTACTCGAAGTGCGTGGTCCGGTCGCCATCCACCCGGCGGGTGGGCAGGTTGCTGCCGTTGTCGTAGAGGTAATGAGTGGTCTCTTTGTCGAAGCCGGTTTCCTTGAGCAGCCGCCCGACGGGGTCATATTTGAAGCTGGCTTCGCTGTTGTTCTCGTTGCGCAGGCGTACCAGTTGGCCGAGCTTGTTCCAGTGGTAGGTGAGGGTGGTGTCGTTGGCGTTGTGGCGCTGGTGAATCAACCCTGCTTCGTTGTAGGTCCAGCGGGTGCGTCGATACAGGGCATCGGTATGGCTGAGCAAGCGGCCTTCGGCATCACGTTCGAAGCGTTCGGTGGTCTTGTCCGGGTGGATGAGCAACACCAGCTGACCGGCTTCGTACTGGTATTCGGTGACATCGCCGGCGGCGTTGATCAGTTTGGCCAGTTGCCCCAACGCGTTGTATTTCCACTGCGTGGTCTTGCCTGAGCAATCGGTGTAGCTCGTCAGCTGGCCATCAGGGTTATAGGCCAACTTCTTCTCACCGCCGTTGGCGTCGGTGATGGCGACGGGCAGGTTGTCGCTGTTGTAGGTATAGAGGGTCTTGTTCTCCAGTGGGTCCTGGGTTTCGATGATGTTGCCGCGCTGGTCGTAATCGTACTTCCACAGGCCGCCCTCGGCATCGCGGGTCTTGAAGCATTGGCTCAGGTCATCGTACGCATGGTGAACGGAACTGCCATCGGCGCGGGTATGCTGCAGTAAGTTTCCGCGCTCGTCGTAGGCGAATTGCTCCGAACTGCCGTCGGTATGGATATGTTGAATTACGTTTTTTGCATCATCGCGGTAGAACCATTCTTCATTCCCATCTGGGTGCACAATGCGGTACGTAAACCCGAGAATGTCGTAGTAGTACCAGGTTTCCTGCTTCTGAGCGTTTGTGACATAGGTAAGCCGGATGTTTTTATCCCATTCCAGCCTGGTCTCGAAGCTTCCGTCATCACCCCACTCCCGTATCGCTTTCGCACCGGGGCCATCACCATCCCATTCCAGATTGAAACCGCGCCCCGTTCGATCTGTATAACGGGTGACCAGATGACGGTGGTACGCATAGTGCCACTGCGCGCCGTTTTCATCGTGTGCGTTGATCAAGTCTCCCGCATTATTCTGTTCATAGATGGCAAGTTGACGTTGCGCAAGGCCATCTACCATTAGCCATACCGAACAGATCAGCCCGTTCTCGCCATACCCAAGGTGTAGATGGTGCTGCTGGCGGTCATCCTGGTACGTGAGCAGGTCCGAAAGTAGCGGATTGTCGTTGTGGATGTGCTCGTAGTGCAGGTTTAGCCTTGCACCGTTGCGGTATTGGATGGCAGTAAGGCGATACTTGGCGCCTTGCCTTTGAAAATGCTCTTGAGTGTCATGACCGCGTGCAACGACCAGTTCGCTTTCCGAGGCTCGAATCAGTAGGACATCTTCGACTGCATCGTAGTGATACTTGCCAACGTCTGGATCTGGATAGCGATGACTTCGGCCGTCCGAATCCCGGTAGGCAAGGCCTCCATCATCAGTGCATTCCACAAAGATCGTGTAGGGGGTGATCCATCGAGCACCAAATGGCCCGGTGTCCAATGCGTCCAGGCTGGAGCGATAGGTTCGGGCCCATTCGATCGGGAAGCATCCCGGCAAAGAGAAGTCTGTATGTGTGAACGATTCGCTGCCTGTCGCAAAGCTGATATTCGCGCCGGTGCCGGCTGCTGCAAGGTTTCGGCAGTTGGGATCCTTGACCGCCGGGCGCTCGGTGCCCCGTGTTGTCAGACCGTTTTGCTGCTGTGTATGTTGTGCTTGGCTAGGCTTGTTGCTGTGGGATGTTGCTGCTATTGGTCTGCGGCGCTTGCGGTTTCTGAGTGCATTCGCCAATGACATCACTAGGTAGCCGATGCTTCCGACCTTCCCAGCGTCCGCCATGCCCAGTATTTTGGCTGAAGCGTTGCGACCTATCTGATCTGCCAAATTGGCGGCATTGAGCAATTGCTGGCAGGTATTCGATGAAAGCAGTCGGTCCTCGATCAGGAAGTTTGCGGCTATTGCCGCAACAGGTCCGAAGAAAATGGAGGCTTGCTTGGTTTTCTTGGCAAGGGCCTTTTGCCCTTGGTCGCTGGCTACCCCCCGAAGCATCTGAGCGAAGGAGGTGCACGCTTTCTTGATCTCTGCGGCAATCTTGGTAAGCAGCTCATTCAGGCGGCTTTCAATGGCTTGGGCGAAGGCTTCCAGTGATCCTCGCGTTTTATCGTTTAAGTTTTTCTCAAGTGCGCTCAACAGGGCGTCAGAAATCATCGCGATGCCATCGCGTCTGACCGCCGAGAGCGTAGTGCGTATGGCCAGACGCGCAGGCCCTACGCCTGGGAAGGAGACGAGCCCAACCACGTTGATGCCGAAGCTGACCCATGTCAGGAAATCATCGTGGTTACCATCAATAAGCGTCAGTAGGTCCCCAATGGCATCCACCGCTGCGAATACGGTGCCCACACCTGGGATGACCGAGCCTGCGGCATTGACGGCAGTCCAACCGATGGCGCCCCCCGTCATTTTTCGGATCCACTGATCCAGCTTTTCCTTGCCGGCTTCGATGTCGTTGACGGATGCGGTGTTCGTTGGGCCTGTGGCCTGTTGAGGTGCCCGAGCAGGAACGGTCATCGTGCTTTCTCCGAGAGTCTGATCAGCGTCTCGGGAACACCGGCGCCTTTAAGGGTGGGCTTTGCTGCGTCAGTAGCTAGATCAGCTCCCAAGCGAAGAGAACTATCTTTCAGCTTTGCGCCAGATAGGGTTGATGTGAGCTGCTTTAGAATTCCCGCGGCCTGGGCGCTCAACTTTGATGAAGAGGGTGTGGTCAACTCACCCGATATCTGCTCGTGAGGACCGGGGAATCCTGGGTCGTGCCAGACATCCACATCGTCATCGCTGAAGCGTACTTTGGCTGGGCCCGGCGCAACGTTGGCTACGCTGGCTTTTCCATCGCCATCAAGGTTGCCTTTGAAGACATGGCCGAGGGCGTCTTCAACTTCGTACTTGCCTTTTTTGAATGGCAGGGCATTAGCGTATTGCTGCAGCAGTTCCAGTGTTCCCTGGCCTGCCTTGGGCTCCTCCGGAAACGCCGCCGCCTGGCTTTTCGAACCTTTGTAGATGAAGTCAGTCGCGTGCGCGGTGTACTGGCCAGCGGTGGCATGCAGGATTCCCCCTGCGGTGTAGGTGGTACTGCTGCCGCCCCCCTGGATGACCAATTCCTCCTTGGCGCTGAGGGTGATGCGCTCGGCGGTTACGCTGACCTTGAGCTTGGCCAGCAGGTTGATGTTGTCCTTGAGCGCCTTCAGGTCGATGTCGCCGGTGGCCGCGACCAGTCGCCAGCCCATGCTCTGGACGAACTGGCGTACCCCTCGGCTGGCACTGATCAGCAGGCGCTTGCCGATGGCCAGGCTGGTGTGGCCACCCGTGCTCAGGCCCAGATGTTCGCCGCTGGCGATGTGGGTGGATTCCGGGGTGGTGGTCGCGATGCCGGTCGGGCTGGCGAGCACCAGCTGCGGGTCGGCCAGCTCCGGAAACCGGTTGGCTTCAGGGTTGCCGCCGTAGCCGCAGATGGCGTCGTGCTGTGCCTTGAGCGCTTCACCGACCTCATCCTGATCGCCACCTTCCTGGGCCAGGTGGTCGCGGGCGACCCTGGCGAAGGTGGTGTGGTACTGCTGTGCGGTCTGCAGGCGTTCGGCTGTTTCGGCCAGGTCGGTGTGGTGCTGGACGGCGCGGGCGCGCAGTTCGGTGGTCAGCAGCAGGCCGCCGCCTGCGCGGATCACCCCGTGGGTATCGGTGCGCAGCTCGAAACCTTGGCCACGGGGCTGGCCACCGAAGTGACGCGGATGGGTCAGGTAACCCAGGTGCAGCGCGGTGTTGTCGTGGTCACTCATCAGCGCCGCGCTGATCTGCCCGGTGGTGTCGTCCAGGCGTAGTTCGTTGTGCCGCTTGCCGTGGTGCTCCTTGCTGCGGATCGGGCTCAACGCCTTGAACTCGGGCAGGCGATACGGCGGGCGGTTGACGATGTGGTAGCTACGCCCGGTGATCATCGGTTGGTCAGGGTCGCCGTCGAGGAAACTGACCACCACTTCCTGGCCAATGCGGGGTATGGCCATATGGCCCCAGGTGGCACCGGCCCAGGCCTGGGTCACCCGCACCCAGCAGGAGCTCTTGTCGTCGTCCTGGCCCAGGCGGTCCCAGGGGAACTGCACGCGCACGCGGCCGTGCTCGTCGCAGTAGATTTCCTCGCCGGGCGGGCCGACCACCTTGGCCATCTGCGGGCCGTCGATCACGGGCTTGGGGCAAGCAGGGGCATGCCATTCGACCCGGGCTGGAATCAAGGTGGCGGTGAGGGTGTAGGACGTGCCGACTTCGGCTTCGGCAGCATCCTCTTCCAGCGCTGTGAACTGCTGCCCCATGTGCGTGATCTGCATCGGCCGCCAGAGGATGTTCAGGTCCTCACGGGCATGGCCGGCCAGCTGGAAGGCAATGCCCGGCTGCAGGCGCGCGTCGTCGCCTTTGACCTGGGCCACCCGGGCATCGCCGAACAAGGCGTTGATACGGGTCTGGGTAAACGGCTTGCCGGCGTTGTCGTGCTTGTAGCGGCCGGGGTAGTCGTAGCGCCCGTACTCGTTGCCCTGGTTGCCCATGTCCCTGGGGTACAGGGTGTGTTCCAGGTTGTAGCGCGGGTGGGTGAAGGTGTAGTCGCGCTGGACCTGGATACTGGTGCGTACCTGTTCGCGATAGCGGAAGTCATGCAGGCAGGGCTGGCGCGCCGTGCCACCCCGGTTGGCCACATACAACACCGGGTCGCCTTCCAGGCTGCCGAACTGGCTGATCTGGTCCGCCTGGATCACGCCATGGCTGCCTTGGCTGTGCTCGAAGATCGAGATCAGGCCTTCTTCTGCCGATAGCCGCCAAAAGAAATCCAGGTCCAGATCACCGGCCTGTACGCAGAACTCACGCGTCTGGTGCGGGTTGACCAGGTACTGGGTCAACGCTCCCCAGCGGCGCTCGCGGAACAGTTCCTCGAGCAACTGCGGCACGGGACGGTGCTGGAAGATGCGCCAGTCCGACTGCAGGCCGGCGCGGGCCAGCTGCGGTTCGACAATGGCGCGGTAGCGGGTGCGGCGGTGGCCGGTCTTGCCCTGTTCGAAGCTGCTGATCAGGCCATGCACGTGACGCACCGGTTGCTCCTGCTGCCAGATGGTCAGCAGCGCGGGGTGGTCGAGCAGGGTGGCGAAGTCGGCATCGTCGGCGAAACTCACCAGTTCGACTTCCAGGCGATACAACTGGCTGACGCCTTCGGTCAGCTCGAATGACACGACATCAAACTGAATGGCTTCGTCGGCTGGGGTAGTGAAGGTAAAGCGCACATCATTCAGGTTGCTCATGCGTACTCCTGCGGTTCGTCCCATCGGGCAGGTTCATGAAACCGGACGCGTCCTAGGACGCGAGGCATTAGTTGTGCTCACGGCCGTAATGAGGAATCCGTTCCTAGTCGTGAAAGTTGCTTCCTAAAAACCTGTAGGAAGTTTCGCTAAATGCAGGATCTATCTTGTTTCGGGCAAAGTTTTACTTGCTGCGCCCATCGGCACAGTGACTGTTGCGTCATGTCAGTTCGATGTTGTCGAGTTCATGGCTGCAGCATCGCCTGCAGTGATGCCAGTACTTGCTGGGTAATGCCGTCAAGTTTGCTGGCGAAGTAGAGATACAGGCCTGTGCAGAACACGCCCATCACGGCCCAGGGCGTCCACCAGGGCAGTTGGCGGTTCATGCGGTAATGCCGGGGCGCGACATGGGCCAGAGGGTCGGTCAGGGGTTGCGATTCGGCTTCGGGGCCATGCAGTTCAACGATCCGGTCATGGACCCGCTTGAGCCAGGCGGCCAGTTGCTCATCGCCATTGGTCTGGTTGGCGTACTTGCCGCGGTAGCCCAGTGCCAGGCACCAGAACAGGAACACAAACAGGTCGTAGCGCTTTTCGGGGGCGTCCAGCAAGCGTTCGAGCACGCTGAAGAATTTCTCGCCGCCCCAGGTTTCCTGATGGATGGCGCTGAGCAAGGACTGGGCTTTCCAGGACGAGTCGCGCCCCCAGGACGTAGTCATCACGGCTTCATCGACCACGCAACACAAGCAGTAGGAAAACACTACGCGGTCGCCTTCGTCGCAGTGTTCAAGCTGACGTACCTGCTCGACCATGCCGTGGATCATGTTCTTGACGTGGGCATGCAACTGCTCGACGTGGTCGTAGTGTTCGGTGCCTTCCAGGCGAATGACCAGGCCGAACAGGGGAGAGGCGATGTCGAAGAGGGGGAATGTGGTGTTCGAGCGGGTGTCGAACCCCAGCGCGTCGACATGAGGGAACAGTTCGCTGAGTGGGGGCGACCCGCGCGTATCTTTTTGGTCCTTGTCATACGATTGAGCGGATGTAACGGTCATAGGGCGGACTTCCTGGTCACATCACCGGCTGCCGCCCGGTCCGGGCAGGCCACAGCTGGCGGGTTGCGTTGGCGGTGTTGATGATCTGCAGTTGATGGAATGAGTTGCTGTTGGCGTACAACGTCATGAAATGGGACAGCACGTTGCCGAACAGCTGCACCTCACCCTCGCATTCGAAGCCGGCAGGGTCGATGTGCAGGATGGTGCGCATGCCCCGAACCGGCACGCCCTTGACCAGCCAATCGCAGGGCTCGTTGTCCACCTGTCTGATGGCGTCGAGGCGCTGGGTGGTATTGCGCTCCTGCTGCAGGTCGTGGGCGGCGACAAAGTCGTAAACCCGCAGTACCGCGGCAAGGGTTGCAGGAGAAGACAGCGACAGGTTGTTCAGCGCAAGGTTGGAGAGCAGCGCCCAGTGGCGCTCACCTTGGCCACCGCTCTGCAGCATCGGCGGGTAGCTGCGGGTAGGGCGGGTGAGGTTGCGATAGGTGACGAACGAGGGGGTGTCCTGGGTGGTCACATCGACCTCGCCAACCCTGAGCTGCTGCGCAAGGGGCCCGTTGCTGCAGGTAAGGTCGATGTTCAGTTCTTCGTGCAGACCAAGGTAGGGCGCAAGGTTGTGATGCACCAGGCTAATCTTGTGTTGCACCTTGTCATTGACGGGTTCCTGCTCGATGTCCAGCTTGTAGTAGCGGGCGGGCGTCGGCTCGGCCAACGGGAAGTCACGGTCCAGGGCTTCGAAGGGTTTGAAGTCCTGTACGTGATCGTTGGATTTCTGACGCTGGCTGCTGACACGATCAATGCTGAAAATCTCACCTTCCTTGCCGCCCCGGCGCTCCATTCGCACGGTTTCACACAGTGGCTGCCCATTCAACGGGATGGGCTCTGCCGTACAACTGAACAGGTTGATGGCAGGGATGCAGTTGAGCAGGATCGTTGTCTGGTCGATCTGTATGTCGGGCGGGAGGGGCGCGCTGAAACCGAACTCCAGCTGGATATGAGCGGCGGCCTCGTCAGGCCAGTAGCTGCCGAGCCCGTCAATGCGAAACCCATGAAAGCGCTCCGGGAAGCAGAAGAATTCGTGCAGGATGCGGTAGCCATCCATCTGCTCGCCGGGGCTGGGCAGCAGCGCTTCGTTTGCCTCGAAACCGACGAAGGCCACTGAGGGTGGTAGCGCAAAGCGGTGCTGGCCGATATGCAGATCAAGCTTGTCCAGGTGCTGCGCCAGCCACTGGTAGAGAGTGAGCGCATTGCGTTTACTGCCAGCCAGATGAAACCGAAGCTGGTCGCACTTCATCTGCCGCAGCGGCTGCTCGGACAAGGCGCCCAGGCCTATGCGCACTACCGGTGCTTCGGCACTGGGTTGCGTGGTGATGCTGCGAATTTCCAGCGGCGCGATAGCCAGGTCCGCGCAGGTGCGGAACTCGCACCTTACGCCGTCAACGGCTCGGGAGAACACAGGGGTGCCTTTGGGCAACACCTGGGTTTCGCTCAGCGCGTGGTCGACAGGCTGGAACTGCATCAGTGTCATGCTCGGCAGCGGACGCAGAAAATTGGGGTAGAGCAGCTGCAGCAACGGGTGGGTCAGCTCGGGCAGATGGTCTTCGATCTTCATGACCAGGCGAGCGGTCAGGAAGGCGAAGTGTTCCATCAGGTACTCGCTGGCCGGGTCCGAGGCGGTGCGACCGAGGACAGGCGCCAGACGCGGGTCGTCCTCGACAAAGTCGTCACCCAATTCCCGTAGGGTCTGCTGCTCCTGCATGAACCAGTCTTTGAACTTCATGTTTATCGCGTTGGACGCTCTATCTGGTGGCATGTGCCGGTGTTGATGAAAAGTGCACTTGGCTTATTTGTAGGAAAGTTCCCACAAGTTGATGGGTTATTAACTTTTCTGAAGCAAGTGCTTTTTTATTTAATAATTCAGGAAAGTCACCGGCGTCTGCAAGAAAAGTGTTAGCTGGTATTTCTTGCTTGATATCATTGAATAGTGTTTTTCAATGCTGCTACTGTTTTTGGCAGTGTGCACTGTGAGGTGCCTTAAATCATTCGGAAATGCAGTCGGTAAGGTTTGCCGCTATGAAAGTGAACAAGGACAGTCTGCTGCGCGGTGTATTGCTGGTGCAGCGTCAGGCAATGCCGGTAGTTGTTGGCGTGGTACTGCTCGGCGTTGCTGCCGCAGTGGTCTGGCTATGGTGGTTGGGGCCTGAATGGCGTTGGCGTGAGCAGCAACCGCTGGTTGACCTGCCGGTGCGGATTGCGGCAACCGTGCTGCTGGTGATGCTGCCATTGCTGGCATGGAGCGCGTGGGTGCATCGGCGCAACCGCTCGATCGTACGCGAACAGCAACGGCAGCGGCGCGAGGTGGAAGACCCGTGCCTGGTGTATCTGCAGGCCCAGCAGCGCTCCCTCGACAGCAGCCTGGCCCGCTTGCGCGACAGCCAAGGTGGCCGCGGGCACCGTTACGATGTGCCGTGGTACCTCATCCTTGGCGAACAGAATGCGGGCAAGTCGAGCTTCGTCAGCCGTTCGGATCAGCGTTTTGCACTCACCCGCACCGATGGCGCCACCCAGCGGGCCAGTACGGATCAGGACCTGGCTTTTGGCATCGACTGGTGGGTAGGTGACGACGCGGTGCTGATCGATCCGCCGGGCGAGTTCATCAGCCAGCCCGAGCGCCCGGCGTATGTGGTCAAGCCCATCAAGCCGCCGACAGCGGCTGAGGAGGGGGGCGATGACAACACGCTGCCAGCAGTGCAGGAGGCTGCACTGACGGCGAGAGCGCCGGCCGAGCCCTCAGGCCTGCCGGCGGGCGTCGAGCGACGCCTGTGGCGGCACATGATTGGCTGGCTTGCCCAGAACCGCAGCCGACGGCCACTCAATGGCGTGGTCTTGCTGGTGGATATGGTCAACCTGTTCGGGCGATCGGCGAAGGCACGACGTGACCTGGCATTCATGCTGCGTGCGCGCCTGACGGAGCTGGGTGATGAATTGGGTACGCGCTTGCCGCTGTACGTGGTGATGAGCAAGTTCGACTTGCTGGACGGTTTCGAGGAACTGTTCGCCGCGCTCCCGGCCCGTGAGCGGGAAGAGGTGCAGGGCTTTACCTTCACGCTGGGTTCGGTAAAGGACTTCGATGCCTGGCTGCAGGAGTTGGAGGGAGCCTATCAGGGCTTCCTGGGGCGCCTTGGCAGGCATCTGATGAGCGCTACCGTGGAAGCGCCTGGCAGCACGGGCAAGAGCGCCTGCTCGCTGCTTCGGGAACTGAGCGGGGCGCAGGAGATGTTGTTGAATTTCCTCGGTAATGTACTGGCCAGTGACCGCTACAGCACCCCACCACTGGTGCGTGGCCTGTACTTTTCCTCGGTCTACCAGCGAGGCGAAGTGCGCAACCTGCTCGCGGACGCTTCTGCCCGCGCCTTTGCCTTCGCTGCCCCGGCTTTGTCGACCAAGCCGCGAGGCACCTCCGTGGTGTATTTCGCGCAGCGGCTGTTGCAACGCGTGGTCTACCCCGAGGCCGGCCTGGCGGGCGACAACCGCAAGGTCGCCCGGCGCAAGGGCCGCCTGTTGAAGGGCGGCGCCGTGGCGGCGAGTGTGTGCGGGTTGGCCATGGCCGGTGGTTGGGCGTACTTCTACAGCGTCAACCGTGACAAGGCAGAGCAGGTGCTGGAGAAAAGCCTTGCGTTCAGCAACACCAGCACGGACGCCAAGGATGATTTGACCGGGCGCAGCCTGCTGCTGCCGTTGAATGAGATCCGTGATGCAGTGAGCCTGTACGGCGATTATCGCTCTGGTTGGAGCGTGTTCACGGATATGGGGCTGTACCAGGGCAAAGCCATTGGCCCGCAAGTGGACCAGGCGTACCTGAATGCCCTGGCCCAGCGCTTTCTACCGGTGATTGCGGGCGGCGTGGCAGCGTCTGTCAAGCAAGCCGCCCCCGGTAGCGACGAGCAGTTGGCGGCATTGCGCGTGTATCGCATGATCGAGGATCGCGGTAATCGTCGGGCAGAGATGGTCGAGCAATGGATGGCTCGCGAGTGGCAAAGGGCGTATCCGGGCCAGGGCCAGCTGCAGGCCGCGCTGATGCGCCACCTCAGGTACGCTTTGGCCTACGCAGATGTCGAGCTGCCGGAGTATCGGAAAGTCGTTGCCCAAGCGCAGCAGCAGTTGCGCAAGCTGCCGCTGGCCGAGCGTGTCTACATCGGCTTGAGGCAGCAGGCTCGGGAGCAATTGCACGGTGAGCTGGATTTGCGCAACGAGATCGGCCCAGCGTTCGATATCGTCTACAGGCCACTGGCCGAGCGCGATCACCAGGCGGCCGTCGACGCCAATTTGTCCCTGCCACCTTTGCTGACGGCGACGGGCTTTCGCGACTATTTCGACCAGCATAGCCAGAACGTGGCCGACCTCGCCCTGGTCGACCAGTGGGTGCTAGGGGAGCGGCGTAGCCTCGACTATTCCGACATGGACCGCCAGGCCCTGGCGGAGCGTCTGCGAGCCCTGTACAGCGCCGACTACATCGACAGTTGGCGGCGTGTGCTGAACCAGTTTTCGGTTGCCGAATTCAGCGATCTTGCGCATGCCTTGGGTGTTCTGGAACAAGTCAGCGGCCCGGCAGCGCCGATACGCCGGCTGCTGGAAACCGTGCGCAGCAATACGCTGATCTATCCGCAGGCCGCGGACAGCGAGAAGGAATCGAAAGCCGATCCGCAGGTTCGCATGCAGGCCATGGGTATCTATCGGTCTTTCGCGGGGCTTTCGGGGATGCTCGACGGGCGGGGTGACAAACCGTCCTACCATGACGAAACACTCCAGGCGATCAGCGCTGTACACGACCACCTGAAGGCGGTGCAGGACAGCCCTGACCGGGGCAAGGCCGCCCTGGCGCTAGTGTTGAGCCGTTTTTCGGAAACGGCGCCCGACCCCATTCGCAACCTTCAGCGCATTGCCACGGGCCTGCCGGAACCCCTCAATCGGCATGTTCGCCAGCTGGCGGAGCAGACTTCGCAGGTGCTGATGGTCATGGCGTTACGGGAGCTGGAGCAGCGTTGGGATGCCGAGGTTTACAGCGTCTACCAGGAACGACTGGCCTCACGCTATCCCATCGACCCGGCCGGGCCGGATGTGTCACTCAAGGATTTTGAAGCCTTCTTTGGCCCGCAAGGCCAGCTCAAGCGCTTCCAGGACCAGTACCTTGCGGTGTTTCTCGAAGACAACCTCGATGCCCTTTACTCCCGTGCGGATGAAGGTTACCTGGTCCGCCCCGAAGTCATGGTGCAGCTGAAGCAGGCTGAAGCCATACGCAATGCGTTTTTCGACAATCGCGGGGAGCTGAACGTGAGCTTTGGCCTCGAGCCCCTGGCGATCAGCGGTGGCTTGCGCGGCAGTGTCTTCGACCTGGATGGGCAGCTGCATGCATTTGCGGACCGGGGCAAGGAGCCGATCGGCATGACCTGGCCGGGCCCTGCCGGGGAGAGTGGGCATAGCCGTGTCACCTTGGTGCAGGTTGCGGGGACCACAGTCAGCCTGGGCTATCACGGCCCCTGGTCGCTCTACCGCCTGCTCAGCCGCGCTGGGCTGAATGCCCGTACATCCACCAGTATCGATCTCGGTTTCATGATTGCCGGCGATACGGCGCGCTACAAGGTTCACACCACGGGCGCAAACAACCCCTTCACCCGCCAGCTCTTTGCAGGGTTTGCCCTGCCGCAGCGGTTGTTGCGTGACGGCACGGCCAGCGAAGTGGCCGGGCGATAGGGCCTGGCGCAGGCCACCCAAGAACCCCGATACCAGTGGCCTGGGTCGGGATTCGTTGTCTGTTTGTTCCGGTGCCTGGTCCGGCCTTCACAGGATGCTCATTTCTTATTTGGACGGATCATTTGTCACGACGGTATTCACTGTCTTGCCTGAGTTCAACGGTGTTGTTCTCGAAGTGAACGTGTACGGTATGGTTGTAACCGCGTGACTGGATGCGTACTGCATCTTTCCAGCGGCCCTTGGAGTTATCGCCCAGGCGAGCAACGACGGCGATGTAGCGGGTGCGCTCGTTGATTTCTTCGTGTTCGATGAACTTGAACTGGCCAGGGGTCAGACGGTAGTCATCGATGCTGATCAGCGTGGTGCCCAGCGCTTTATCCAGGTCTTCTTCGACTTGCTCATAAGTGGCATCCAGCAACAACGAATCGTCACGGAGCTGAAGTACCTTGAAAACGATGGATGACGGGGCTTGGTGTTGTGATTGCAGGTCGAGTTCCTCAGGCAAACCGGTTTGGGGCGTTGCGTAACTGGCCAATGCCGCAGGCGCCTTCGGCCCGACGATGGCTTGCTTGCCCTCGACAGAAGCGGGGTAGTTGCGGTGCAGCTGCTCCGCCAATGAGCTCAGCTTGTCAGTCAACTCGACAGGACTTGTGGCGCTGAGGTTGGCCACCAGCTGTTCCGGGTGGCCATGCAGCGGTATTTGTTCGCCTGAATCTGTCGGTTCGAGGCTGACAGGCGCAGGCGCGTCTGCGGCGTAGAGGCTCAGCGCCAGGTGGCTGATTTCATTGTTGGGGCCACCGACTGGCAAAGACGGATCCATCGCCACCTGGTAGATCTTGCTGATCGAAGTACAGCCACTGATCGCCAGGCAGGCCAGTAGCAAACCTACAGGCTTGTTCATTGCACCTCCTTGCCGAATATTTCGACTATGGCCGGGTCAACCCGGGCTTGTGCGGCCCTGTCCAGATAGGCCAACGGATCAAGCTCATCCACAGGCCCAGGCATTGAGGTTTGGAAAAATCCGGCGATATCCGTAATCGGTACGCCAAGTATCTGCAGCGGGCACATCTGCTGATTAACCCCTAGCTCGCAGAGTGGGTCTCTGCCGGTATGCGGCTCCGGCTCTACCTCGTCCTCGCCCAGGTGTATGGCAATCTGATAGTCACCCATCTGCAGTCTGTCGTTGTGCCTGAGGCGGATAGGCGTACCCGAAAGCAACTGGGAGTCACTGCCATTCATGAAACTTTTGCCGCTGTGGTCAATGATGCAGAAATGGCCTTCATGCCAGCCGATTTCGCAGTGCACCGGCAGGATGCGAACGCCCCGATCATCCAAGCGCCAAGCACCTTGACTGCCGATGGAGCCGCCAGCCCGATCGAAGCGATGCCGCGGTTCGCTGCCGTGCAAGAGTTGTTCCGGGTTGAGGACGGTGAGCGTGATGCTGGAGGGGAGAACATTTGTACTCATGTGCGTACCGTGATGCGAACAGGGGGAGGCGTGGGGTCATTGCGGTTGGCGATGAAGCTTGTCCAACCGAGGTGGGTGCCATGCGCGGCCCGTAGGCTGAAGGGTGGGGCTTGCTCGGCGCACATGCGTAACTCCAGGTCATAGGCCCCGACATCACGGAGCAGGAACTCCACCAGCCGCGCCAGCCTCTGGTAGTTGTCACCGCTGGGCAGGAATTCGCGGAACTGCTGCTGATCCAGGCCTGCGATCACAATGGTGAACTTGCTGCTGCGTGACTCGATGCTGTCGCCAACCAGGAAGTTGTTGCCGAGTTGGTAGTTTCTGGCCCCCAGGCAGTTGCGTTGGGAAGTGGGAATGGACACGGTGCGCTTTTCGAATTCGCGGATGGCAACCTGCTGGAGGTCGAAACAATGCGCGATCATGCCGGCTACCATGCCGGGCGAGCGGCTGCGGCTGGCGATCATTCCCACGAAACTGAGCAAGCGGCTCCAGGGTAGCGGCGTAGCGCCGCGTAGTGCTGAGTCGTCCAGGCCGATCAGGGCGAAGACATAGCGGGAGAAACCGTCCTTCGCGCCCGGTTGGAAGCGCACGTAGTAGCGGTATTTGCGCCATCCTTGATGGAGCAGGGTATGAAGGCGATGGTTGAAGAAATTGAGGAAAGCCGGGCGTAAACCGATGCCGTGTGCGTTTTCGTAGGCGATCTCGTCAAGGTAGTAAGTGGGCAATGGCGAGTCTGTGCCATGCAGGCCCAGAAAACTTGCCTGGATGCGGTAGCAGTCGTCCTTCAAGCGATCGGCGCGCAACACATCGGCAACAGGGAAAGACAGACTGGGGGACACTTCCAGCCGTAATCGGCGTCTCGTCTCTCGAGCAAGTGGGCGTTGTTCCAGATCGTCGTCGTGTACGTGATACAGCAATTCCAGTAGCTGGAAATAGGCGTACTGGTGGGCGCTTTCCAAAGCGATATCGACCTGGCCAGCGGCGTGCGGAACTACTGGTTTTTCCATGGTTGAGTCTCTTGCCGTAACTAACGGGGGCGAAGTGAATGCTGATCGTAGTCGATGGTTTCTGATTCAGGTCATTGTTTTTTCGTTTGAAAGTGGATATCGACCAATAAAAAGAACTTTCTGTAGGAAGTATCTTTTTTTATTGGCACGGGGCTGTTTATATTGACTTTTCGGTAAGGCTTTCAGGGTTGTGGAATTAATAAGTTCATCGAGAGTTGAAGCTGGATACCGCTTTTCGAATAGAGTCGGAAATTGCTTTATCGAGGAAAACGACGAGTGTTCGTTCACACCGCGATGAACCTGCTATTCCTAAGAAGACCCCTGAACTCACCAAGGCCCGTCGATGCTGGTCATCGAGCAACTGCACAAATCATTCCCCACCCCCCAGGGCCCGCTCCCCGTGCTGCAGGGTGTCGACCTGCGCCTGGCGCGCGGCAGCAGCCTGGCGCTGATGGGCGAGTCGGGCAGCGGCAAGAGTACGTTACTGCACCTGGTGGCCGGTCTGGACCGTGCCGACAGTGGCCGCATCCTGATCGACGACACCCCGCTCGACAGCCGTTCCGAGGCGTCGCTGGCGCTGTGGCGGCGGGAGGGCATCGGCCTGGTGTTCCAGCAGTACAATCTGATCAGCAGCCTGGACGTGGGGGCCAACCTTGCGTTTCAGGCCCGGCTGGCCGCTCGGCATGATCCCGATTGGCTGGCGTACCTGGCGCAGCGCCTGGGGCTGGCAAATTTGCTGGCGCGTTACCCGGAGCAGTTGTCTGGCGGCCAGCAACAGCGGGTTGCCATCGGCCGCGCCCTGGCCGGGCGCCCGGCCTGGTTGCTGGCCGACGAACCCACCGGCAGCCTCGATGAAGCCAGCAGCGATGAGGTGTTGAGCCTGCTGTTGCAGCTGGTCGCCGAGGCTGGCAGTGGGGTGCTGTTGGTGACCCACAGCCCGCGGCTGGCGGCGCGCTTGCAGCAGTGTTGTTACCTGCAGGCCGGCCGCGTGCGGCCCGAGCTGGGCGGATGAGGCTTCTATCGCTGGCCCTGCTGGCGCTGCTCAGCCACTGGCGGCGCCATCGCGTACAGTTTTTCAGCATCTTCACCGGCCTGTGGCTGGCCACGGCGCTGTGGACCGGCGTGCAGGCGCTGAACAGCCAGGCACGCAGCGATTATGCCCGGGCCAGCGCCGTGCTGGCCGGGCCGTTGCAGGCGCAACTGGTGCCGCGGGGAGGCGAGCGCTTCGACCAGGCACTGTACGTGCAGTTGCGCAGGCAGGGCTGGGCGGTGACGCCGGTACTGGAAGGGCGCTTGCGCTTTGCTGGTGAGCCGGCGCGCAGCGTGCGGTTGATCGGCATCGAGCCGTTGAGCCTGCCACCGGCCAGCAGCATCGCCGGTGTGCAGCCCGGAACGTTCGACCTGCAGGCCTTTGTCGGCATGCCCGGGCAAGCCTGGGTCGGGCCGGACACCTTGCGCCAGCTGCATGCAGGCCCCGGGGCCTCGGCACGCGACAGCGAAGGGCAGCTGCTGCCGCCGTTGGTTCTACAGCCAGCGCTGGCCCCAGGGGTGATCGTGGTCGATATCGGCCACGCCCAGACGCTGCTGCATGCACCCAGGCAGTTGTCGCGCTTGCTGGTGGCTGCCTCGCCGGGTCCGTTGCCAGCGGATATCGCGCCTTACCTTGAGTTGCAACCCCGGCAGGACGATGGCGGCTTGCAGCGGCTGACCGACAGTTTCCACCTCAACCTGACCGCCCTTGGCCTGTTGGCGTTCGTCGTCGGCCTGTTCATAGCCCATGCCGCAATCGGTCTGGCACTGGAACAGCGGCGCGGCCTGATCCGCAACCTGCGCGCCTGTGGCATCGGCCTGCAAACCTTGTTGTGCGCGTTGGTGCTGGAGCTGGGGCTGTTCGCGGTGCTGGGCGGGCTGGCCGGCGTGGCCAGTGGTTACGGGCTGGCCGCGTGGTTGCTGCCCGATGTGGCCGCCAGCTTGCGCGGCCTGTATGGCGCCCAGGTCGCCGGGGCGCTGAGCCTGCCCGCAGGGTGGTGGCTGCTGGGCATGCTGATGAGCGTGCTGGGGGCGCTGCTGGCGGGTTTGGGCAGTGTACTGCGTGCGGCGCGGTTGCCGTTGCTGGCGCTGGCGCAACCTCAGGCGTGGCGGTTGGCGCAGGGGCCTTGGTTGCGGCGCCAGGCCCTGGTGGCCGGCCTGTTACTTTTGCTGGCCCTGGGCTGTGGCGTGCTGGGCAACAGCCTGTCCAGCGCGTTCGGCCTGCTGGCAGGCTTGCTGCTGGCGGCGGCGCTGCTGCTACCGGCCTTGCTCGACCGGGTGCTGGCCTGGTTGGCGCGCCATTGCCGGCGGCCTTTGGCGCAATGGTTCGTCGCCGACAGCCGCCAGCAATTGCCGGCCCTGAGCCTGGCGTTGATGGCACTGTTGCTGGCGCTGGCGGCCAGTGTCGGGGTGGGCAGCATGACCGAGGGCTTTCGCAAGACCTTCGTCGGCTGGCTTGACTTGCGCCTGTCCGCCGACCTGTATGTCACGCCAAGGGACACCGCCCAGGGCATGCAGATAGCCGAGTGGCTTGGGCAGCAACCTTCGGTGGGTGTGGTGTTGCCCGGCTGGCGTGTGGAAACACAGCTGCAGGGCTGGCCGGTGCAGGTCCAGGGCATCGTCGATCATCCCGTCTATCGCACACGCTGGCCATTGCTGGCGCAGCAAAAGCACGCCTGGCAGCAACTGGCTGCCGGGCAGGCCGTGATGCTCAGTGAACAGCTGGCCAGGCGACTGAACCTGCAACTGGGCGATCGCCTGAGGCTGCCTGCAGACACTTCGCCAGCCCTTAGCGTTGTGGGCATCTATGCCGATTACGGCAACCCCAAAGGGCACATGCTGGTCAATGCCGGCTGGCTGCGCGGGCACTGGCCACAGGCAACCCTGACCGGCTTGAGTGTCGATCTGGTGGGCGATCAGGTGTTGGCGCTCGAGGCTGCATTGCAACAGCGCTTTGCCCTGGACGACAGCCGCGTGGTCGAGCAGGCGCGTCTCAAACGTTGGTCGACCGACGTGTTCAACCGCACCTTCGCCGCCACTGCCGCGCTCAACAGCCTCACCCTTGGCGTGGCAGGCGTGGCGCTGTTCATCAACCTGCTGACCCTGGGCCAGACCCGCCTGCGCCAGTTGGCGCCGCTGTGGGCACTGGGTGTGCGGCGTACGCACCTGGTGTGGCTGAGCCTTGGGCAGACACTGTTGCTGAGCAGCCTGACCGTGCTGCTGGCGATCCCGCTGGGCATCCTGCTGGCCTGGTGCCTGGTAGCGGTGGTGAACGTGCAGGCATTCGGCTGGCGTTTGCCGCTCTACGTGTTCCCTGGGCAACTGCTGCACCTGACACTGCTGGGCGTGCTTACCAGCCTGTTGGCCAGCGCCTGGCCACTGTGGCAGCTGGCGCGTCGCCAGCCGCGCGAACTGTTGAGGCCGTTTGCCGATGAAACGTAGCGCCTGGCTGTTGCTGTGTGGGTTGCTCGGCGGCTGTGACCAGCCCGCCGAGCAGAGCTATGCCGGGCTCGGGCAGCAGGCGGGCGAATTCAGCCAGGTAAGCCGCGGCCATCGCCTGGAATTTCCGCGTGACCACGGGGCCCACGATGGCTTTCGCATCGAATGGTGGTATGTCACCGCCAACCTCCAGGACTTCCTGGGGCGGGACTGGGGCGCGCAGTGGACGCTGTTTCGCTCGGCCCTGCGCCCAGGCCCCGAGACTGCCGGCTGGAACAGCCCGAACCTGTGGATGGGACATGCGGCGTTGACCGGTCCCGGTGGCCATCAGTTCGGCGAAACCTTGGCGCGTGGAGGTATCGGCCAGGCCGGCGTGCAGGCCCAGCCGTTCCGGGCGTGGATCAATGACTGGTCGTTGCAGGGCAGCAGTGGCATCGAAAATCTGCAAATGCTCGCCGGTGGTGACGGCTTTCGCTATGACCTGCAACTGCACAGCGAGCGGCCCTTGGTGCTGCACGGGGACCAGGGCTACAGCGAGAAGTCCGGCAAGGGACAGGCTTCGTACTATTACAGTCAGCCGTTCTATCGGGTGAGTGGGGAAGTGCAGCGTGACGGCCAATGCATTGCAGTCAGCGGCCTGGCCTGGCTGGACCGGGAATGGAGCAGCCAGCCGCTGGCTGCCGGGCAGACGGGTTGGGACTGGTTTTCCCTGCACCTGGACAGTGGTGCCCGATTGATGCTGTTCCAGGTGCGCGAAGTGCAGGGGCAGGCGTATCGCGCCGGGACCTGGGTTGGCCAGCAGGGTAAGGTGGTGGCACTGCAGGGTGCGCAGATTCAGCTGCAGGCGCTGGCCTGGGCCCGGCAGAAGAACGGCAAGCAGGTGCCGACGCGATGGCGGGTGCAGGTGCCGGGGCATGGCGTGGATGTACAGGTCGAGGCTGTGGAATCGCAAGCCTGGATGGAAACGCGGTTCCCGTATTGGGAGGGGCCGGTACGCTTGACCGGGAGTGCGGGTGGGCGTGGGTATCTGGAGATGACCGGCTATTAGCAATACTGGGGGTTTCTGAGTTTTACCGGGGCTGCGTTGCAGCCCATCGCCGGCAAGCCAGCTGTCATGGAACAACCCAGGGCTCATCGGTTCAGTGAGGCTGCTCCTACAAAGGACGCTTCAAGCGAGCGATATTTGTGGTGGGAGCAACTGGCTTGCCGGCGATGGGCCGCAACGCGGCCCCAGGTTTTCAATCCTTGATCAACCCTCGCAACACCGCTCGCGCTTCTTCAGTGCGCAAGCACTCGATGAACAACCGGGCCTCCCGCGCCACTGTCGTCTCAAGCTCGGCCCGTTGGCCATCCTTGAGCAGCCGCTTGCTGATGCGCAGCGCCGCCTGCGGGTAGCCTTGCAGCTGGCGGGCCAGGCGCCGGGCAGCCGCCAGGCACTGTTCCCCGTCTTCATGCAGTTCATTGGCCAGCCCCCAGGCCACCACCTGTGCGCCGTCGAGCAACTCGTTTGCCAACAGCAGGCGAGCTGCCCGGGCATGGCCAAGCAAACGCGGCAGCAGCAGGCTGGAACCGAACTCTGGGCACACGCCCAAGGGCGCGAAAGGGATGCGCAGCTTGGTGGTACGGCTGACCAGTACCTGGTCGCAATGCAACAGCAAGGTGGCGCCAATGCCGATTGCCGCACCACTGACCGCGGCAATCAGCGGTTTGTCCAGGCCCATCACCACCCGCATCAGGCGGAACACCGGGCTGTCCAGGTCGGCAGGCGGGTTGTCGAGGAAGTCGCGCAAGTCATTGCCGGCGCTGAAGCAGTGCGGCCCACCGGTGATGATGATGGCTTCGACATCAGGGTCTTCACCTGCCGCCAGCAGCAGGTCGCCCAGCCGTTGGTACATGGCGGTGTTCAAGGCGTTGAGCTTGTCGGGGCGGTTGAAGGCCAGGGTCAGCAGGCCCTGGTCCAGGTCACGTGTAATCAGGTCGTTCATGGCAGCCGCTTTTGTTGTTGTAGGCAAGGGTGGCAAGGGTTTATCACGCAGTCCGGCTTGTTGTACAGTCGTTCAGCCCAGCCCATAGCCCGAGAGCCGCCGATGAACCAGGAAGCCCGCTACCACCGCATGCTGCCGGAATTGCGCAAAGCCAACCTGGTCGAGGCAACCCTGGCATGCCTCAAGCGCCATGGCTTCCAGGGCGCGTCGATCCGCAAGATTTCGGCCGAGGCCGGGGTTTCGGTCGGGTTGATCAGCCATCACTATGCAGGCAAGGATGAGCTGGTGGCCGAAGCCTACATGGCGGTCACCGGCCGAGTGATGGGCCTGCTGCGCGAGGCCATGGCCCAGGCTGCGCCCAATGCCCGCGAACGGTTGTCGGCGTTCTTCCGCGCCTCGTTCTGCGCCGAGCTGCTCGACCCGCAATTGCTCGACGCCTGGCTGGCGTTCTGGGGCGCGGTGAAGACCGCCGATGCGATCAACCAGGTGCATGACCATTCCTATGGCGAATACCGCAATGAACTGAGCGGGCTGCTGGCCACGCTGGCCGGGGAGGAGGGCTGGCAGGGCTTCGATGCCGACCTGGCGGCCATCAGCCTGAGCGCCTTGCTCGATGGCCTGTGGCTGGAGTCGGGGCTCAACCCCGGTACCTTCACCCCCGAGCAGGGCGTGCTGATCTGCGAGGCCTGGGTCGATGGCCTGCAGGCCGGTGGCCGACGCCGCTTCAGCCTGCCGGAGGGCTGTTGATCGCCTGTTCAGTAACGAGTACGCTGCTGTCGCGAGTGTGTAGAACAAACCAATAAAAAAAAGAGACGACACGCAATGACGCCTCGGGTATTGATCGTCGATGACGATCCGCTTATTCGTGACTTGCTGCAGGCCTATCTGTCCCAGGAAGGCTATGACGTGCACTGCGCCGACACCGCGGAAAAGGCCGAAGCCCTGCTCGGCAGCCAGGATGTCGACCTGGTGCTGCTGGATATCCGTCTGCCCGGCAAGGACGGCCTCACCCTGACCCGCGAGCTGCGGGTGCGTTCGGAGGTCGGCATCATCCTCATCACCGGCCGCAACGACGATATCGACCGTATCGTCGGCCTGGAATGCGGCGCCGACGACTACGTGATCAAGCCGCTCAACCCCCGCGAACTGGTGTCCCGCGCCAAGAACCTGATCCGCCGCGTGCGCCATGCCCGCGAGGTGCACCCGGCGCCGGCCTGCGCGCAATCGCTGAAGCAGTTCGCCGACTGGGCGCTGGACACCGACCGCCGACGGCTGATAGACGCCCGTGGCGGGCAAACCCTGCTGACCCATGGCGAGTTTCAGCTGCTCAGCGTGTTCCTGCGCAACAGCGGCCATACTCTCAGCCGCGACCAGCTGATGGACCAGATCCGCAACCGCGAGTGGGTACCCAACGACCGCTCCATCGACGTGCTGGTCGGCCGCCTGCGGCGCAAGTTGCACGATGACCCGGCCGAGCCCCAGCTGATCATCACCATCCACGGCACCGGCTACCTGTTCACCGCCAGCGTGGCGGCATGACCCGCAGAGCCTGGGTGCTGGCCTTGGCATTGTTCGCCTTGCAAGCCAGTGCAAGGCAGCCAGTGCGCTATTGCGACTACCCGGTGTACCCGCCGATTTCCTGGAGTGACGGCCACCAGGTGCGTGGCCTGGCCCCCACCGTGGTGCGAGAGCTGTTCGCGCGCATGGGCTACGAAGTGCAGACCGTGGTGCTGGGCAACTGGAAGCGCTGCCTGATGGACGCCGCTGCCGGGCGGGTGGACGTGGTGCTGGCCTACAACAGCGACCAGCGTGACCAACGCATGCTCTTTTCCACGGTGCCGGTGGTGCGTGAGGAAGTGGCGGTGTTCTACAACCGCCTGCGGCCAGTGCAGTTCCAGCGCCTGGAGGACCTGGCCGGCTACCGCGGCGGCCTGCTTTACGGGGAAAGCTACGGCGCCGATTTCGACCGCTTCGTCGCCCGCCACCAGAACATCGAACGGGTGTCGTCCAGTCAGCAGAACTTCGGCAAGCTGATCCGTGGGCGCATCGACTACGTGATCCAGGAGCGGCGCACCGGTCAGCTGTTCATCGAAAACCTGCCCGGGGCGCAGGACATCCGCGTATTGCCCACGGCCCTGAGCGTGGACTACCTGCGCGTTGCGATATCACGGCAATCGCCTTTGAGCCAGCATATGGACGAAATCGACGCGCAGTTGCTGCGCATGAGCCAGACCGGCGAGATCGAGCGCTGGCTGGAGCAGAGCGAAGTGACCTACCGCGACATGGTCAACCTGCCGGCGGACTCCCGATGATCCGCCTGCGCACCGATGGCTTGCTGCGCCGCCTGCTGCTGTTCATCCTGCTGTTCAGCCTGTGCTTCACCGTGCTGGCCAGCTCGGTGCAGCTGTATTTCGAGTACCGCCGCGAGATGCGCGATATCGAGGCGCGCATGGCGTTGATCCGCGCCGGTTACCTGGCCAGCCTGGAGCGCAGCCTGTGGGACCTGGACGAGGCCCAGCTGGACACACAACTGCGCGGCCTGGTGGACTTTTCCGATGTCGCCCGGGTGCGCCTGGTCAGCGACGATTTCCAGCTGCTGCGCGGCGCCGCCGAGCCCAAGGGGCCGCTGCGCATCGAACGCTTCCCCCTCGATTACCAGCCGCCCTCGGGACCGGCCAGGCACCTTGGCGAGCTGGAAGTGAGCATCGACCTGGGCGCGGTGCACAGGCGGCTGTATGCCACTGGCCTTGCCAGCCTGCTGTGGATGGGCGTGTTCCTGTGTGGCCTGGCGGTGGCGCTGTCGGGGCTGTTCTATCGCCTGGTCACCCGCCACCTGCAAGTGATGGCCGAGTTCGCCCGGCGAATTGGTGCCGGCCAGTGGCAGGAACCATTGCGCCTGGGGCGCCGCCCGTCGACACGTCCGGACGAGATCGATACCGTGGCCAACGCCCTGGATGACATGCGCCGCGCCATCCTCAGCGACATCGAGCGCCGCGAGCGCGACCGCCTGGCGCTGCAGGACAAGCGCGACGAACTGCAGGCCATGGTCGAGCGGCGCACCGCCAGCCTGGCCCGGGCCAAGGACGAGGCCGAAGCCGCCAACCTGGCCAAGTCACGCTTTCTGGCGACCATGAGCCATGAGTTGCGCACACCGCTCAACGGCATTCTCGGCATGGCCGAGCTGCTGCGCGGCGGCCGGCTGGAGGTGGCCGACCGTCAGCGCGTCGAGGCCTTGTACAAGGCCGGCGAGGGGCTGCTGGCGATTCTCAACGAAGTGCTGTATTTCGCCCGGCTCGAGGAAGGCGAGAGCCGCGCCGAGCTGGTCGGATTCTCGCTACGCCAGTTGTGCCAGGAAGTGCTGACGCTGCTCGAACCCATGGCCAGGGACAATGGCGACGCCCTGCAGCTGCACATCGACGAGCAATTGGCCGAATACCAGCACGGTGCCGAACAGTACCTGCGCCAGGTGCTCAGCAACCTGCTGGCCAATGCCATCAAGTTCACCGAACACGGCCAGGTGCGGCTTGTGGTGCAGGTACTGGCCAGTGACCAGGGCGCGCAGCGCGTGCGGGTGTCGGTCAGCGACAATGGCATCGGCATCGAGCCGGCTGTGCAGGCCAGGGTCTTCGACCGCTTCGTCCAGGCCAGCGAGGAGGTGGCCCGGCGCTATGGCGGCACCGGCCTGGGCCTGGCGATCTGCAAGCATCTGGTAGAAAAACTGGGGGGCTGCATTGGCCTGGACAGCGTGCAAGGACAGGGGAGTCGCTTCTGGTTCGAACTCGACATGGCCTGCGGGCAGCCAGTGAAGGCCAACTCACCAGCCCCTTCGCCTCTGGCAAGCCTGGACATCCTGCTAGTCGAGGACGTGGAATTGAACCGCGAGGTGGCCGGTGGGTTGCTGCTGCGCGATGGCCACCGGGTGAGCTTTGCCGAGGACGCCGGGCAAGCCCTGCTGGCCTGCGCGCAGCGGCGCTTCGACCTGATCCTGCTCGACGTGCACCTGCCCGGCATGAGCGGGGTGGAGCTTTGCCGGCAACTGCGTGCCACGCCCGGGCCGAACCGCCACAGCCGGGTCCTGGCACTGACGGCTGGCGTGCAACCGGGGCAAGTGCCAGGGTACCTGGATGCCGGCATGCAGGGAGTGCTGGCCAAGCCCCTGCGGCTGGACAACCTGCGCCAGGCGCTGGCCGAAGCGGTGCCCACCGAGGTGGCGTGTATCGACGCGAGAATGGACTGGTCATTGCTGGACACCCACCGCTCGCTGCTGGGTGAACAGAAGCTGCAAGGCCTGTTGAAGGTGCTGCGCCAGTCGCTGGAACATCACGCCACGGCATTGGCCGAGGCGCTGCCGGCCCAGGACCATACCGAAGTGCTGCACCTGGCCCACCGCCTGGCCGGCAGTTGCGACTCCCTGGGTTTTTCTGGCATGGCTGCGCTGTTGCGTCGTCTTGAGGACGCTGCCCGGCAGCATGACGAACAGGCATTGAACGCGCTCGGCGAGCCGCTGGCCATGGAGCTTGCCCAGGCCCGCGCCACCCTGGAACAGTTGATCCAGAGCTGACGTACAAAATACTTACGACTTTTTACATCTTCGATCCGTTCGTACAACGGCACCTTACATCCGTTTCCAATAATCCATGGCAACCGTGTTGCACGCGGTCCATGAGGCTTATTGGAGACAAGAATAATGACATGCCGTAGCGCTCAGCCCCTCCTTCCTACCACAACGCGCGGCACCCCCGCGCGGCCTGGCACCGGCCGCAAAGGCGAGGTGCGCCATGACTGACAACCGCGAAAAGATCCAGCTCACCCGTGCGCTGAAAAGCCGACACATCTTCATGCTGTCGCTGGGCGGGGTGATCGGCACCGGGCTGTTCATGGGCTCGGGCGTGACCATCAACCAGGGTGGCCCGATAGGCGCGATCCTGGCCTACCTGGTCGCGGGTTTGCTGATGTACCTGGTGATGGTCTGCCTGGGCGAGCTGTCGGTGCAGATGCCGGTGTCCGGTTCGTTCCAGGCCCACGCCACCAGGTTCATCGGCCCGGCCACCGGCTTCATGATCGGCTGGGTGTACTGGATGAGCTGGGCCACCACCGTGGGCCTGGAGTTCACTGCCGCCGGCATGCTGATGACCCGCTGGTTCCCGGAGGTGCCGATATGGTATTGGTCGGCGCTGTTCGTGGTCGTGCTGTTCGGCCTCAACGCCCTGGCCACCCGTGCCTTCGGCGAGGCGGAGTACTGGTTCTCGGGGATCAAGGTGGCAACCATACTCGGCTTCATCATCATCGGCCTGCTGGTAATCTTTGGCGCCATCCCGCTGAGCAGCGGGGCGCCGGCCCCGATGCTGGACAACCTGGTGGGCGAGTCGCTGTTCCCCCATGGCCTGTCGGCAGTGTTCGCAGTGATGATGACCGTGGTCTATGCCTTCCAGGGCTGTGAAATCATGGGAGTGGCGGCCGGCGAGACCGAGCACCCGGAAAAGAGCATCCCGCGGGCTGTGCGCAACGTGGTGTTCCGCGTGCTGATCTTCTACGTGCTGGCGATTGCCGTGCTCTCGGCCATCGTGCCGTTCGAGCAGGCCGGGCTGATGGAAAGCCCGTTCGTGCAGGTGTTCGACATGGTCGGCATTCCCTTTGCCGCCGACCTGATGAACTTCGTCATCCTCACCGCCATCCTTTCGGTGGGCAACTCCGGGCTGTATGCCTCCACGCGCATCCTCTGGGCCATGTCCAAGAGCGGCATGGCGCCGAAAAGCCTGTCGCCGTTGAGCAAGCGTGGCGTGCCGTTGCGGGCGCTGAGCATCACCCTGTGCTTTGCGCTGATCTCGCTGATGACCAGTTTCATTGCTGCCGACACCCTGTTCATGGTGTTGATGGCGGTGAGTGGCATGTCAGGCACCGTGACCTGGATTGTCATTGCCCTGGCGCAGTACCGCTTCCGCAAGGTCTACCTGCGTGATGGTGGGCAGCTGCAGGACCTGAAGTACAAGGCGCCGCTTTACCCGCTGGTGCCGCTGCTGTGCATCACCCTGTGCAGCTCGCTGTTCGTGTTCCTGGCGCTGGATGAAACCCAGCGGCCGTCGTTGTACTGGGGCTTTGGCTTCATTGCCCTGTGCTATGCGGCGTACTTCTTCGTCAACCGCCGTCGGCAGGGGGCCTTCGAGCCGAGCGTGCCGGGGGTTTGAGGTTTCAATCTCGGGGCTGCTACGCAGCCCATCGCGACGCAAGGCCGCTCCCACAGGTAACGCGCAGACCTGAAGTCTGCGAATGACTTGTGGGAGCGGCCTTGTGTCGCGATGGGGCGCAATGCGCCCCCAGCAATCCGCCAGTTGTACAAAGTTGTAACAACCACCTCCTATCTCAACCTTGATCCAACAAATAAGACTAATAAAAACAACGACATATATCGTTTTCAAGCGTTGTTACAGCCCCATCCCCGCCCAATTGCCGCCTTGTTGAACACTCGTTTAGTATCTCCCTCATCAAGCCCTCTCAAACCATCACAACAACACCGAGGCCCCCCATGACCACCCCGTCGTCGTCACTGTTGAGCAAGGTCGAAGCCGGCGTTGCCTGGATCACCCTCAACCGCCCCGAGCAGCGCAATGCGCTGGACATCCCCACCCTCAAGCAACTGCACACTCTGCTGGAAACCTGCAACAGCGACCCGGCCGTGCGCGTGGTGGTGCTGACCGGCAGCGGCTGCAGCTTCTGCGCCGGTGCCGACCTTGCCGAATGGGCCGCGGCCGAGGCCCAGGGCACCCTGGAAAGCTACGGCTGGACCGAAACCGCCCACGCACTGATGTTGCGCCTGCACAGCCTCGACAAGCCCACCATCGCTGCCATCAACGGCACCGCCGTGGGCGGTGGCATGGACCTCAGCCTGTGCTGCGACCTGCGCATCGCCGCGGCCTCGGCGCGCTTCAAGGCCGGCTACACCAGCATGGGCTACAGCCCCGACGCCGGTGCCAGCTGGCACCTGCCACGGCTGATCGGCAGCGAGCAGGCCAAGCGCCTGTTGTTCCTCGATGAGCTGTGGGGTGCCGAACGTGCCTTGGCGGCCGGGCTGGTCAGCGAAGTCTGTGCCGACGAGCAACTGCCCGCCGTGGCCGCCGAGCTGGCCGGGCGCCTGGCCAATGGCCCTACCTTCGCCTACGCGCAGACCAAACGGCTGATCCGCGATGGCGCCCGGCGCACCCTGGCCGAGCAGCTGGAAGCCGAGCGCCAGGCCGGCCTGCTGTGCGGCCGCAGCCAGGACGGTGCCGAGGCGCTGCGAGCGTCGGTGGAGCGCCGCGCACCCCGTTTCACCGGCCAGTAACCCGATAACCGACCCTCACCAGGACCTTCGCAGATGAATTTCCAACTGACCCAAGAACAAGAAATGTTGGTGGAAGCGGTACGCAGTTTTGTCGCCAAGGAGCTGCTGCCCCATGAGGAGGCAGTGGACCGCGCCGATGCCGTGTCGCCCGAGCTGGCTGCGCAGATCCGCGGCAAGGCCATCGCCGCCGGGTTCTATGCCTTCAACATGCCCGAGGAGGTCGGCGGCGGTGGCCTGGACTATCTGTCCCAGGCGCTGATCGAGCGCGAACTGTCCAAGGTGTCCTGGGCCCTGCACGTGTTCGTCGCGCGGCCATCGAAAATCCTCATGGCCTGCAAGGACGAGCAGATCAACGACTACCTGTTGCCCTGCGTGCAGGGTGAGAAGATCGATTGCTTCGCCCTCACCGAGCCGGGCGCCGGCTCCGATGCCAACGCCATCAAGACCCGTGCCGTGCGCCAGGGTGACGACTTCGTCATCAACGGCAGCAAGCACTTCATCAGCCATGCCGGCCACGCCGATTTCGCCATCGTCTTCGCCGTCACCGACACCTACGAGCACAACGGGCGCAAGCGCAACGCGGTAACGGCCTTCCTGGTCGACCGTGGCACGCCGGGCATGACCATTCGCCGTGGCCCCAAGTGCGTGAGCAACCGTGGCTACCACACCTACGAGCTGTTCTTCGACGACTGCCGGGTGCCGGCCAGCAAGGTGCTGGGCGAGGTCGGCAAGGGCTGGGAAGTGGCCAACGCCTGGCTCACCGCCGGCCGGGTGATGGTCGCCGCCAACTGCGTGGGCCAGGCCCAGCGTGCCCTCGACCTGTCGCTGCAATGGGCTGCCGACCGCAAGCAGTTCGGCCAGGCCATCGGCAGCTACCAGGGGGTGTCGTTCAAGCTGGCCGACATGGCCACGCAGATTCGCGCTGCGGAAATGCTCACCCTGCACACCGCCTGGAAGATGGACCAGGGCAGCATGACCGATGGCGAGGCCGGCATGGCCAAGCTGTTCGCCAGCGAAGTGCTGGGCAAGGTTGCCGACGAAGCCGTGCAGATCTTCGGCGGCATGGGCCTGATGGATGAAGGGCCGGTCGAGCGCATCTGGCGCAACGCACGCATCGAGCGCATCTGGGAAGGCACCTCGGAAATCCAGCGGCACATCATCGCCCGCGAACTGCTGCGCCCGCTGCTGCGCTGAGCGCCAGGAGAACACCCATGTCGCATTCGATTCGTGACAACCTCAAGCGCCTGCTGGCACCCCGGCACCTGGCCTTCGTCGGCGGGCGCAGCATGGCGCGGGCGCTCAAGCGCTGCGCCGAAGGTGGCTTTGGCGGCGAGCTGTGGCTGGTCAACCCGCAGCATGACAGCCTCGAAGGTATCCCCTGTGTGGCGCGGGTGGCCGACTTGCCCTATGCCCCGGACGCGGTGTTCATCGCCACCAACCGCGAACTGACTCTGCAGTGCGTTGCCGAGCTGGCCGCACGCGGCGCCGGTGGCGCCATCTGCTATGCCTCAGGCTTTGCCGAAAGCGGCGAAGAGGGCGGCCAGCTGCAGCAGCGCCTGCTGGCCGCCGCCGGTAACATGGCCTTGCTCGGCCCCAACTGCTACGGCCTGCTCGACTACCTGCACGGCGCTGCCCTGTGGCCGGTGGCCCATGGTGGCCAGCAAGTGGAGAAGGGCGTGGCGATCCTCACCCAGAGCGGCAACTTCGCCTACAACCTGTCGATGAGCGACCGCTCGCTGCCGGTGGCCTACATGGCCTCTGTCGGCAACCAGGCACAACTGGGCGTGGCCGAGCTGATGGACGTGCTGCTCGACGACCCACGGGTAACCGCCATCGGCCTGCACCTGGAAGGCCTGAAGAACGTGCCGGGCTTCGCCCGTGCCGCCTGCAAGGCATTGCAGCAGGGCACGCCGATCATTGCGCTGAAGACCGGCGTGTCGCAGATCGGCGCCGAACTGGCGCTCAGCCACACAAGCTCGCTGTCCGGCTCCGATGCCTTGTACGACAGCCTGTTCCAGCGCCTGGGCGTGATCCGCGTCAGTGGCCCGGTGAGCTTCGTCGAAACCCTCAAGGCCGCCGCCTGTGGCCGCCTGCCGGTGAATGGCGAGCTGATAGCCCTGGCTTGTTCCGGTGGCGATGCCGGCTTGATCGCCGACTATGCCGAGCGCAACCAGCTGGTCCTGCCAAAGCTCGAACAAGGACAGGTGGCGCAGTTGGCCGAGGTGCTGCCGGCCTATGCCAACCTGGTCAACCCACTGGATTTCACCACTGCCATCTGGGGTGATGCAGCGGCCCTGCAACGCATGCTCGACAGCACCCTGAGCGGCGCAGCCGACGCGGCCATGCTGGTGCTGGACTACCCGGCGGCGTTCACCGGCGAACGCAAGGAATGCGACCTGCTGCTGGCACTGTACTGCGATGCGTTGGAGCGCCACGGCAAGATCGGCTTCGTCACCTCGGCATTCCCGGAGCTGTTGCCCGCCTGCGCGCGCGAGCGTTTGCACGCGCGCGGCATCGCCGCCCTGCAGGGTGTGGAGGATGGCCTGGCAGCCTGGGGCCGCATCGTCGCCTACCAGCGCAACCGCCAGCGGCTGCTGGAACAGGGTGAGGCCGCACGGGTGCCGCTGTGCCCCCAGACCATCGCGGGCGAGGGCCAGCTGCTGGACGAATGGCAATCCAAGCAAGCCCTGCGTGCCTTCGGCCTGCCGGTACCGGCAGGGGTGTTGAGCACACCCGAGCGTGCCGTGGCAGATGCCGCCCGCGTCGGCTACCCGCTGGTATTGAAGGCGGTCAGCGCGCAACTGCCGCACAAGACCGAAGCCGGCGCGGTGGCGCTGAACCTGCGCGATGCCGCTGCCCTCGAGGTTGCGCTGGTGCAGATGCGCCAGCGCATCGCCGCCTACGCCCCGCAGGTAGCGTTCGACCAGGTGCTGCTCGAACCGATGGCCGAGCCGCCGCTGGCCGAATTGATCGTCGGCATCAAGCGCGAGCACGACTTCGCCCTGGCCCTGGTGATCGGTGCCGGTGGCGTGCTGGTCGAGCTGCTCAAGGACAGCGTCAGCCTGTTGTTGCCGACCACCGACGACGCCATCCGTTGCGCGCTGCTCGGCCTGCGCAGTGCCAGCCTGCTGCAAGGCTTCCGTGGCCGCCCGGCTGCCGACCTCGACGCATTGGTTGCGGCTATCCGCGCGGTGGCCGACTACGCCTGCGAAAACGCCGGGCAATTACTGGAGCTGGATGTGAACCCATTGATGGTAGGTGCCCACGGCACCACTGCGGTCGATGCGCTGATCCGCCTCGGCCAGGCGCAAGGAGAGCGACATGAATAAGCACACCCCAACCGCCGGCCAGGCGTTGGTGCGCCTGCTGGCCAACTATGGCGTGGAAACGGTATTCGGCATCCCCGGCGTGCACACTCTGGAGCTGTACCGCGGTCTGCCGGGCAGTGGCATCCGTCATGTGCTGACCCGCCACGAGCAGGGCGCCGGCTTCATGGCCGACGGATATGCCCGGGTAAGCGGCAAACCGGGGGTATGCTTCGTCATCACCGGCCCGGGCGTGACCAATGCCGCCACGGCCATCGGCCAGGCCTATGCCGACTCCATCCCTATGCTGGTGATTTCCAGCGTCAACCACGCTGCCAGCCTGGGCAAGGGCTGGGGCTGCCTGCACGAAACCCAGGACCAGCGCGCCATGACCGCGCCGATTACCGCGTTCTCCGCCGTGGCCCTGCGCGGCGACGATCTGCCCGAGCTGATCGCTCGTGCCTGGGCCGTGTTCGACAGCGAACGGCCGCGCCCGGTGCACATCTCGGTGCCGCTGGACGTGCTGGCCGCACCGGTCAGCCGTGACTGGAGCGATGAGGTGGTGCGCCGTCCCGGGCGCGGCCAGCCGTGCCGTGACATCCTCGACCAGGCTGCCGTGAAGCTGGCAGCCGCCAGGCGCCCGATGATCATTGCCGGTGGTGGGGCATTGCACGCGGCCGAGCAGTTGCAGCAACTGAGCACCCGGCTGGCAGCCCCACTGTTCACCAGCGTGGCCGGCAAGGGCCTGCTGCCAGCGGACGCACCACTGAATGCCGGCGCCAGCCTGTGCGTCGAGCCCGGCTGGCAGCTGATCAGCCAGGCCGATGTGGTGCTGGCAGTGGGTACCGAAATGGCCGACACCGACTTCTGGCGCGAGCGCCTGCCGATCAGCGGCGAGCTGCTGCGCGTGGACATCGATCCGCGCAAGTTCAATGACTTCTACCCCTGTGCCATTGCGCTGCGCGGCGATGCCCGGCAAACCCTGGCCGGCCTGCTCGAGCACCTGCCAGCGCTGGACCGTGACCCGGCCCAGGCCAGCGAAGCCGTGGCCAACCTGCGGCTGGCCATCCGCAACGGGCATGCGCCGCTGCAGGCCGTGCACCAGGCAATCCTCGACCGTATTGCCGCCGTGCTGCCCGATGACGCCTTCATCAGCAGCGACATGACCCAACTGGCCTATACCGGCAACTACGCCTTCGCCAGCCGGGCGCCGCGCAGCTGGCTGCACCCCACCGGTTACGGCACCCTCGGCTACGGCCTGCCGGCCGGCATCGGCGGCATGTTCGCCAGCGACCACCGCCCAGGCCTGGTGCTGGTGGGCGACGGCGGCTTCCTTTACACCGTCCAGGAGCTGGCCACGGCAGTCGAGGAGCTGGACCGACCGTTGGTCGTGCTGTTGTGGAACAATGACGCCCTTGGCCAGATCCGTGACGACATGCTCGACCTGGACATCGAGCCGGTCGGCGTACTGCCGCGCAATCCGGACTTCATCGGCCTGGCCCGTGCCTTTGGTTGCACGGTGCGCCAGCCGCGTGATCTGGATGCGCTGCAGGCCGATCTGGCCAGCGGTTTCGCCACCCCCGGCGTCACCTTCATCGAACTCAAACACACCTGCGTCTGCTAAGCGGCAGACACCACGAACAACAAGAGAAACCACCATGCCATTTCGCCGTACCCTCCTGGCTGCATCCCTCGCTCTGCTGATCACCGGCCAGGCCCCGCTGTACGCCGCACCACCCCTGTCGATGGACAACGGCACCACGGCCCTGACCGTGCAGAACAGCAACGCCTGGGTCGAAATCAGTGCCGGCGCCCTGCAACACAACATCCGCACCCTGCAGGCCGAGCTGGGCGGCAAGTCCAAACTGTGCGCCGTGCTCAAGGCCGATGCCTATGGCCATGGCATCGGTCTGGTGATGCCGTCGATCATCGCCCAGGGCGTGCCTTGCGTGGCGGTGGCCAGCAACGAAGAGGCCCGGGTGGTGCGCGCCAGTGGCTTTACCGGGCAACTGGTGCGGGTACGCCTGGCCAGCCTCGGCGAAGTTGAAGATGCCTTGCATTACGACATGGAAGAACTGGTCGGCAGCGCCGAGTTCGCCCGCCAGCTCGATGCCCTCGCCGAACGCCACGGCAAGACCCTGCGCATCCATCTGGCGCTCAATTCCAGTGGCATGAGCCGCAACGGCGTGGAGATGGCTACCTGGTCCGGCCGTGGTGAAGCGCTGCAGATCACCGACCAGAAGCACCTCCAGCTGGTCGCGCTGATGACCCACTTCGCCGTGGAAGACAAGGACGATGTGCGCAAAGGCCTGGCAGCGTTCAACGAACAGACCGACTGGCTGATCAAGCACGCCAAACTTGATCGCAGCAAGCTCACCCTGCATGCCGCCAACTCCTTCGCTACGCTGGAAGTGCCGGAAGCGCGCCTGGACATGGTGCGCACCGGCGGCGCGTTGTTCGGCGACACCGTGCCGACGCATACCGAATATCAACGTGTCATGCAGTTCAAGTCGCACGTGGCAGCGGTGCACAGCTACCCGGCTGGCAACACCGTCGGCTACGACCGCACCTTTACCCTGGCGCGTGATTCGCGCCTGGCGAACATCACCGTCGGCTACTCCGATGGCTATCGCCGGGTGTTCACCAACAAAGGCCATGTACTGATCAACGGCCACCGTGTGCCAGTAGTGGGCAAGGTGTCGATGAACACCTTGATGGTCGATGTCACCGACTTCCCCGATGTCAAGGGTGGCAACGAAGTGGTGCTGTTCGGCAAACAGGCCGGGGGAGAGATCACACAGGCCGAGATAGAGGAAATCAACGGCGCGCTGCTCGCCGACCTCTACACCGTATGGGGCAGTTCCAACCCGAAGATTCTCGTCGACTGAAACCGCCAATGAAGGGAGATTGCCATGCGCTACGCCAAGCTCACTCAACGCATCGCCGGCGACGGGGCCGCGGCCTGGGACATCCACTACCGCGCCTTGGCGCTGCAGGCCGAGGGCAAGGATATCCTGCTGCTGTCGGTGGGTGACCCGGACTTCGACACCCCCGCGCCGATCGTCGAGGCGGCCATCGACAGCCTGCGGGCGGGCCACACTCATTACGCCGATGTGCGCGGCAAGCTGGCGCTGCGCCAGGCCATCGCCAACCGCCACCGCCAGCGCAGCGGCCAGGCCGTCGATGCCGACCAGGTGACGGTACTGGCGGGGGCCCAGTGTGCGCTGTACTGCGTGGCCCAGTGCGTGCTCGACCCGGGTGACGAGGTGATTGTCGCCGAGCCCATGTACGTGACCTACGAGGCGGTGTTCGGGGCCTGTGGCGCCAAGGTGGTGCCGGTGCCGGTCAAGCCGGAGAACGGCTTCCGCGTTTGCCCCCGTGACGTGGCCGCGCGCATCACCTCGCGCACTCGCGCCCTGGCCCTGAACAGCCCGCACAACCCCTCGGGGGCGAGCCTGCCGCGTGCCACCTGGGAAGCGCTGGCCGAACTGTGCATCGCCCACGATCTGTGGCTGATCTCCGACGAGGTGTACAGCGAGCTGCTGTACGACGGCGAGCATGTCAGCCCCGGCAGCCTGCCGGGCATGGCCGAGCGCACCGCCACCCTCAACAGCCTGTCGAAGTCGCATGCCATGACCGGTTGGCGGGTGGGTTGGGTGGTTGGTTCGAGCGAACTGGCCGCCCACCTGGAGAACCTGGCGCTGTGCATGCTGTATGGCTCGCCGGACTTCATCCAGGACGCCGCCGTGGTGGCACTGGAGCAGCAACTGCCCGAGCTCGACAGCATGCGCGAGGCCTATCGCCAGCGCCGCGACCTGGTGTGCGAGCAGTTGGCCGGCTGCCCGGGCATCAAGGTGCTCAAGCCCGATGGCGGCATGTTCGTGATGGTCGACATCCGCGAGACCGGCCTCAGCGCCCAGGCCTTCGCCGATCGCCTGCTCGACAGCCAGGGCGTATCGGTGCTCGCCGGCGAAGCCTTCGGCCCCAGCGCTGCCGGGCATATCCGCCTGGGCCTGGTGTTGGGCAACGAGGCCTTGGCCGACGCTTGCCAGCGCATTGCCCGCTGCGCCGCGGCATCGATGCAGGGGCAGGCCCATGCGTGAGTATGCGCGGCTGTACATCGACGGCGCCTGGCAGGTACCGAGCGGGCAGGGCATGGCCGAGGTGATCGACCCGGCCACCGAACAGGTCATCGGCCGGGTGCCGCTGGGCGCGGAGGCCGATGTCGAGCGGGCGGTGACGGCCGCGCGGCGGGCCTTCGATGGCTGGTCGCGTACACCGTCCGGCGTACGTGCCGGGTACATAACGGCGCTGGCCGCACAGCTGAAAAGCCGCGCGGCGGAAATGGCCTCGGTCATCACCGATGAACTGGGCATGCCGGTGCAGTGGTGCCAGGCGGTACAGGTCGAGGGCCCGATTGCCGGGCTGGAGCAGTATGCCGAACTGGCCGGGCTGATGGATGAGGTGCGCGAAGTCGGCAACTCGCTGGTGTACCGCGAGGCCGTTGGCGTTTGCGCGTTCATCAACCCGTGGAACTACCCGCTGCACCAGATGATCGGCAAGCTGGCGCCGGCCCTGGCCGCCGGCTGCACGGTGGTGGTCAAGCCCAGCCAGGAAACACCGCTGCACGCGTTCCTGCTGGCCGAGATGATCGAGGCCATCGGCCTGCCGGCCGGGGTGTTCAACCTGGTCAGCGGGCCGGGGGCCAAGGTTGGCGAGGCCCTTGCCCGGCACCCGCAGGTGGACATGGTGTCGTTCACCGGTTCCACCGGTGCCGGGGTGCGCGTGGCCCAGGCGGCCGCGCCGACGGTGAAGCGGGTGTGCCTGGAGCTGGGCGGCAAGTCGCCGCTGCTGATCACCGCCGACGCCGACCTGCACGCGGCGGTGCGCCATGGCGTGCAGGACGTGATGATCAACTCGGGGCAGACCTGCACGGCCCTGACCCGCATGCTGTTGCCGGCCAGCCGCTACGCCGAGGCGCTGGAGATTGCCGAGGCCGAGACCCGTGCGCTGGTCATGGGCGACCCGCGTGACCCTGCCAGCTTCCTAGGCCCGATGTGTTCGGCAGGCCAGCGGCGAACCGTGCTCGACTACATTCGCCTGGGGCAGGAGGAGGGCGCGCGCCTGCTGTGCGGCGGTGATACGCCAGCCGGCTTCGAGCGTGGCTTCTACGTGGCGCCGACCTTGTTCGCCGATGTCGACAACTGCATGCGTATCGCCCAGGAGGAAATCTTCGGCCCGGTGCTGTGCCTGATCCCCTATGCCGACGAGGCCCAGGCGCTGGCCCTGGCCAACGATTCGCCGTTCGGCCTGTCCAGCGCGGTGTGGGCAGGTTGCCGCGAACACGGCCTGGCCCTGGCGCGGCAGATACGCGCCGGGCAGTGCTTCATCAACGGTGGTGGGTTCAACTACCAGGCACCGTTCGGTGGTTACAAGCAGTCTGGCAATGGGCGCGAGTGGGGCGAGGAGGGCCTGGCGGAGTTCGTCGAGGTGAAAGCGGTGCAGTGCTGAGCCACAGCTGGAAGACAACCTGTTTTGTGTGAGGAGAATGTTTGTGAATGTACTGATCGTCCACGCTCACCCCGAGCCGCAATCGTTCACTGCCGCCCTTCGTGACCAGGCCGTGGAAACCTTCCGCGCCCAGGGCCACCAGGTGCAGGTCAGCGACCTGTACGCCATGGGCTGGAACCCAGTGGCCAGTGCCGATGATTTCACCCAGCGCGAGAACCCCGAGTACCTGGTGTATGCCCTGGAGCAGCGCCAGGGGGTCAAGCGTGGCGCCATTGCCGCGGATATCCAGCAGGAGCTGGACAAGCTGCTGTGGGCCGACTTGCTGGTGCTGAACTTCCCGATCTTCTGGTTCTCGGCGCCGGCCATGCTCAAGGGCTGGATCGACCGCGTGCTGGTGTCGGGGGTGTGCTATGGCGGCAAGCGCTTCTACGACCAGGGCGGGTTGGCAGGCAAGAAAGCGCTGGTGACCGTGACCCTGGGCGGGCGCGAGCACATGTTTGGCGACGGGGCGATTCATGGGCCGCTGGAGGACATGCTGCGGCCGATCTTGCGCGGTACGCTGGCCTACGTCGGCTTCGAGGTGCTGCCGCCGTTCGTGGCCTGGCATGTGCCGTACATCAGTGACGAGGCGCGGCAGGGCTTTTTGCAGCAGTACCGACAGCGCCTGGAGCAGCTCTCGGACGACCAGCCTCTGGTGTTCCCGCGCCTTGAGCAGTTTGATGAGGCGTTGTACCCGCTGACCTGACCTTTCTCCTGTGCCAGCCACTGGGGCCGCGTTGCGGCCCTTTCGCGACACAAGGCCGCTCCCACAGGGACTGCGCAGTCTTCGAAGCTGGCAGTGAACCTGTGGGAGCGGCCTTGTGTCGCGAAAGGGCTGCAAAGCAGCCCCCAAAGATTCGGCAGGCTGTTGAGATCCACCTGCCAAAAAACGACCACCCACACATTCGGGGTATGTTCCCCTTCGGCAAATCCCTCGATAGTGCCTGCATCGGCTCGATCCCGAGCATTCACACGATGGAGTTGCCATGCGCAAGGTACTGAAGGTGATTGGCGGTCTGCTGCTGGCGTCTGGCGCCAGCCTGGCCCAGGCGGCAGAGGTGGACAGCGGTAACACGTTGCGGTTGTACAACTGGACCGACTACATCGGCGAAACCACCCTGGCCGACTTCGAGAAGGCCACCGGCATCAAGGTCATCTACGACACCTTCGACGGCTACGAAACGGTACAGACCAAACTGCTCACCGGCCGCTCCGGCTACGACCTGGTCATGCTGAATGCTTCCCTGGTACCCCCGCTGATCAGTGCCGGAGTGTTCCAGGCACTGGACAAGCAGCAACTGCCCAGCTGGCACAACCTCGACCAGCAGGTGGTGAACAACCTGCAAGGCTACGACCCCGGCCTGAAATACTCGGCGCCCTACACCTGGGGCAGCTCGGGGGTAACCTACAACGTCGACAAGATCACCGCGCGCATGCCCGATGCCCCCATCGGCTCGCTGGCCATGCTGTTCGACCCCAGGATCGTCTCGCGCTTTGCCGACTGTGGCGTCACCCTGATGGACGCGCCGACCGAAGTCATCCCGCTGGCCCTGCAGTACCTGGGCAAGGACCCACGCAGCGCATCGCCTGCCGACCTCAAGGCGGCCGAACAACTGCTGCTGGGCATTCGCCCGTACATTCGCAAGTTCGACTCGGTCAACTACCTCACCAGCCTGCCCAACGGCGATGTCTGCCTGGCCCTGACCTGGTCCGGCGACTACGCCACCGCCCAGGCTCGTGCGGTGGAAGCGAAGAAGAACATCAAGCTGTCGTTCTTCATCCCCCAGGAAGGCTCGCTGATCTGGTTCGACAACTTGTACATCCCCAAGGATGCACCGCACGTGGCCAACGCCCACCGCTTCATCGAGTTCCTGCTGCAGCCGCAGACCATGGCCAAGGTCACCGACTACATCCACTACGCCAACAGCAACGCTGCCGCCACGGCGTTGGTGCGCGAGGAGATCCGCCAGGACCCGGCCATCTACCCCGACGCGCAAACCCGCGAGCGCCTGTTCGCGCAGAAAACCCAGAGCCCGAAGGACATGCGCGCCATCACCCGGGTCTGGAGCACGGTCAAGACCGGTTTCTGAACACCGCCCAACGATCACTGCCAAGGAGCTGCCCATGGCTACCCCAAGCAAAGCATTCGCCACTGCCAACGACCCGTTGGTGGAAGCCGACAAGGCCCACTACATGCACGGCTACCATGTGTTCGACGAGCACCGCGAGCAAGGCGCGCTGAACATCGTTGCCGGCGAGGGCGCCTACATCCGCGATACCCACGGCAACCGCTTCCTCGATGCAGTCGGCGGCATGTGGTGCACCAACATTGGCCTGGGCCGTGAGGAGATGGCCCTGGCCATCGCCGACCAGGTACGCCAGCTGGCCTATTCCAACCCGTTCTCCGACATGGCCAACGATGTGGCCATCGAGCTGTGCCAGAAGCTCGCGCAGCTGGCGCCGGGTGACCTGAACCATGTGTTCCTCACCACCGGCGGCTCGACCGCGGTCGACACTGCCTACCGGCTGATCCAGTACTACCAGAACTGCCGTGGCAAGCCGCACAAGAAGCACATCATCGCCCGCTACAACGCCTACCACGGCTCCACCACGCTGACCATGTCGATTGGCAACAAGGCCGCTGACCGGGTGCCGGAGTTCGATTATCACCACGACCTGATCCACCACGTGTCCAACCCCAACCCGTACCGTGCCCCGCACGACTTGGACGAGGCCGAGTTCCTCGACTTCCTGGTGGCCGAGTTCGAGGACAAGATCCTCTCGCTGGGGGCCGACAACGTGGCGGCGTTCTTCGCCGAGCCGATCATGGGCTCGGGTGGGGTGATCATTCCGCCCAAGGGCTACTTCCAGCGCATGTGGCAGCTGTGCCAGACCTACGACATCCTGTTCGTCGCCGACGAAGTGGTGACCTCGTTCGGGCGTCTGGGCACCTTTTTCGCCAGCGAGGAACTGTTCGGCGTAACTCCCGATATCATCACTACCGCCAAGGGCCTGACCTCGGCCTACCTGCCGCTGGGGGCATGCATCTTCTCCGAGCGCATCTGGCAGGTGATCGCCGAGCCGGGCAAGGGCCGCTGTTTCACCCACGGCTTCACCTACAGTGGCCACCCGGTGTGCTGCACCGCGGCGCTGAAGAACATCGAGATCATCGAGCGCGAGCATTTGCTGGAGCATGTCAAGGACGTTGGCGCTTACCTGGAACAGCGCCTGCAAAGCCTGCGCGAACTGCCGCTGGTGGGGGATGTGCGCTGCATGAAACTGATGGCCTGTGTCGAGTTCGTTGCCGACAAGGCCAGCAAGGCGCTGTTTGCCGACGAGGTGAACATTGGCGAACGCATCCACAGCAAGGCCCAGGCCAAGGGGCTGCTGGTGCGGCCGATCATGCACCTGAACGTGATGTCGCCGCCGTTGATCGTCACCCATGCGCAGGTGGACGAGATCGTCGAAACCCTGCGCCAGTGCATCATTGAAACCGCGCGCGAACTCACGGCGCTTGGCCTGTACCAGGGCCGATGAACCTGGCGCAAAGGCCTGTGCGCGGGCGTGCCTGGCAGGCTAGACTGCCGGGCATGACCCAGGCCTCTCCCGACACCCCGCTTACCCTTTCACTGGGCGCGCTGCAGCAATGGCATGCGGCGCTGCAACGCGCATTGGCCCACAGCGAAACGCCCGAGGCGCTGGCCCATGTGGCGGCAGCCATCGGCCAGCTGGTGCAGGTGGAATCGATGATGATCAGCCTCGAGTGCCAGGGGCGGGCACCGCAACTGCTGTACCAGCAAGGCATCCCCGACCTGCACCGCGCCGCCGTGCTGGAACGCTATTTCACTGCCGGCTACCTGCTCGACCCGTTCTGCCTGGCCGTGCAGAGCGGCCTGGCCGAGGGCTTCTACCACCTGCAGGAAATCGCCCCGGACAACTTCTTCGACAGCGATTACTACAAGGCTTATTACCTGGGCACTGGTTGCAGTGAAGACAGCTACTACATCGTCGACCTGAGCGCTGGCCGCAAGTTGTCGCTGAGCCTGTTCCAAGGCTGCAGCGGCACGCGCCTGAGCGCGGGGCAGATCGACCTGCTGCGTGCGCTGGAGCCGATGGTGCGCGAACTGCTGGGGCGCTATGCCCGGCACCATCTGGAGCCCGGCCCCGCGCCGGCGGAGCGTGGCGGCCTGCAGGCGGCGTTCGACAGTTTCGGCTGCCAGGTGCTGACCGACCGTGAGCGGGAGGTGGCGCACATGATCCTGCGCGGGCATTCGGTGAAGTCCACCGCGCTGGAGCTGGGCATCTCGCCGGAAACCGTGCGCATGCACCGCAAGAACCTGTACCTGAAGCTGCAGATCAACTCGCAGTCGGAGTTGTTTGCGCGGTTTATCGACTGGCTGCGCGGCGATCATCTGCCGGCCTAGCAGCAAAGGAGCAACTGCCTTGCTCAAATCTGAAAGCTGGCGCGGTCCCCTGTGGGAGCCGGGTTCACCCGCGAAGCAGGCACCGCGGTATATGGCACGGGCTTCGCCCGTGTTCGCGAGTGAACCCGCTCCCACAGGTACAGCGCTGCCCCTCCCTATAATTTTCAGCCCCTGCCTTTAGCCAGATAGGCCGCAAACTCTGCCTCCGGCACCATGCTGCCACCGGTCCCCCACACCAGATGCGTGGCCCGCTCCATGCGCCCGGCCGACAGGCCAATGCGCGCCAGGTACTCAGGTGATTCAAGCACCTTGACCATGCCCGGCATCCCCGCCAGCGCCGAAGGCTCCAGCCGCGTGTTCTCCTGGTCATGGGCCAGTACCAACAGCCGGTACAGCGCCTCGTCGCTGACCGTGTAATAACCATCGAGCAAACGCTGCATCGCCTTGCCGACAAAGCCGGAAGGGCGGCCCACCGCCAGGCCATCGGCGGCGGTCAGGTTGTCGATGCCGAAATCCTGCACGCTGGTGGCATCATGCAAACCGCTATACACCCCCAGGAACATGCACGGCGAGTGGGTGGGCTCGGCGAAGATGCAGTGCACATGGTCGCCCCAGATCAGCTTCAGGCCGAACGCCACGCCACCTGGGCCGCCGCCGACCCCGCAGGGCAGGTAGACGAACAATGGGTGCTGGGCGTCTACCTTGATGCCCGCGGCCTCGAACTGGGCGGCCAGCCGCTCGGCCGCCACTGCATAGCCAAGGAACAGGTGTGGTGAATTCTCGTCGTCGACGAAGTAGCAGCTCGGGTCCGCCGCCGCCTGCTGGCGCCCTTGCTCCACTGCCACGCTGTAGTCGCTTTCGTACTCGACCACGCACACGCCGTGGGCGCGCAGCTTGTCCTTCTTCCATTGGCGGGCATCGGCCGACATGTGCACGGTGGCCTGAAAGCCCAGCCTGGCACTCATGATGCCGATCGACAGGCCGAGGTTGCCGGTCGAGCCGACCGCAACCTTGTACTGGCTGAAGAATTGCCGGGCCTGGTCGCTGGCCAGTACCCGGTAATCGCTGTCGAGGTGGATCAGGCCGGCCTCCAGCGCCAGGTCCTCGGCATGCTTGAGTACTTCATGAATACCGCCCCGGGCCTTGATCGAACCGGAGATCGGCAGCTCGCTGTCGGCCTTGAGCCAGAGTGAACCGCTGGCGGGCAGGCCCGCTGCCTGCAGCAAGGTGGCGTGCAGGGTGGGCAGCGGGCGCAGCGGCGACTCGATGATGCCGCCGCTGGTGGCGGTGTCCGGGAACACCTTGGCCAGGTACGGGGCAAAGCGTGCCAGCCGGGCACTGGCGGCACTGACATCGGCGGCGCCAAGGCCGACATCGGCCAGGGCCTGGGCGGCAGGGGCGATGTGCGGGTTGAACCAACGGGTTTCGCGCAGGGCCACCAGGTCTTCGATCAGAGGATGGGAGCTGCACCATGCTTGCAGTGTCTTGCCGTGAATCATGCTGGGTTTCCTGTTGGTTGATGATGACCGGGGAGCGCACGCTCATTCGGCCTGCTGCGCAATCAATGCCAGGCAGCGCCGCACGATCGGGCTCACATCGCCCTTGCGCCGGCTGAGGATGATCGGGCTGACGGCGCCGCTGTCGAGCAGGCTTACATATTCGATATCGGTGCGGTGCTGCTGCTGCACCGACGCCGGCACCAGCGTGACGCCTACGCCGACGGCCACCAGGCCGATGGCAGTCTGCAGTTCGTTGGCCCACTGGCTGACGCGGATGCTCATGCCGTGGTGCGCGAACAGCGCCAGCACATGGTCTGCATAGCTGGGCCGCGGGTTGGCCGGGTAGAGGATGAACGCCTCGCCAGCCAGCTGGGCGAGTGTGAGCGGGCTGCTCCCCAGCGGGTGGCCCTTGGGCAGTACGGCCACCAGTGGGTCTTCGCACAGCACTTGCTGGTGAATGGCCGGGTCATCGATGCGAATGCGCCCGAAGGCGATGTCGATGCGCCCGCTTTTCAACGCCTCCACCTGCTGCAGCGTGGTCATCTCGTTCAGGCCCAGCTCCAGCTCGTTGTCCTGACGCAGTTCGCGGATCAGCTCCGGCAGCACCTTGTACAGGGTCGAGGGGGCAAATCCGATCCCCAACCACTGACGCTGGCCCTGGCCGATGCGACGGGTGTTGTCGCTGATGTTCTCCAGCTGCTGCAGCACGGTGCAGCTCTGCTCGTAGAAGAAGCGACCCGCCTCGGTCAGCCTCAGCGGGCGCTCGCGCACCACCAGCAAAGTACCGAGTTGGTCCTCGAGTTGGCTGATCTGCCGGCTCAGCGGTGGCTGGGCAATGTGCAGCAGCTCGGCGGCGCGAGTGAAGTTCAGGGTTTCGGCCAGGACCTTGAAGTAACGCAGGTGGCGCAGCTCCATCAGACCTCCAGGGTATGGTGGGAGATTCATTCGATATTGGACGGCTATCAGGGTCTCGCGCAATCCTTGAACAAGCAAGTAAATGCACCACTCGGGCCTGCGGCTGGCAGCCCGAAATTACGGGACCTGGCAACAATGACAAGCGCGCTGATTGAACGTATAGAGGCAATTATCGTCGACCTGCCGACCATTCGCCCGCACAAGCTGGCGATGCACACCATGCAGCAGCAGACCCTGGTGGTATTGCGTGTTCGCTGCAGTGATGGTGTGGAAGGCATCGGCGAGGCCACCACCATTGGCGGCCTGGCCTATGGCTACGAAAGCCCCGAGGGCATCAAGGCCAACATCGATGCGCACCTGGCGCCGGCGCTGATCGGCCTGCCGGCAGACAACATCAACGCCGCCATGCTCAAGCTGGACAAGCTGGCCAAGGGCAACACCTTTGCCAAGTCGGGTATCGAGAGTGCCTTGCTCGATGCCCAGGGCAAGCGCCTGGGCCTGCCGGTCAGCGAACTGCTGGGTGGCCGCGTGCGCGACAGCCTGGAAGTGGCCTGGACCCTGGCCAGCGGCGACACCGCCCGCGACATCGCCGAAGCCTTGCACATGCTGGAGATTCGTCGGCATCGGGTGTTCAAGCTGAAGATCGGCGCCAACCCGTTGGCCCAGGATCTCAAACACGTGGTGGCGATCAAGCGCGAACTGGGCGACAGCGCCAGCGTGCGGGTCGACGTCAATCAGTATTGGGACGAATCCCAGGCCATCCGTGCCTGCCAGGTGCTTGGCGACAACGGCATCGACCTTGTCGAGCAACCGATTTCGCGCATCAATCGCAGCGGCCAGGTGCGCCTCAACCAGCGCAGCCCGGCGCCGATCATGGCCGACGAGTCGATCGAAAGCGTCGAGGACGCCTTCAGCCTAGCAGCCGACGGCGCGGCCAGCATCTTCGCCCTGAAAATAGCCAAGAACGGCGGCCCTCGCGCCGTGCTGCGCACCGCGCAAATCGCCGAGGCTGCCGGCATCGCCCTGTATGGCGGGACCATGCTCGAAGGCTCGATCGGCACCCTGGCTTCGGCTCACGCCTTTCTGACCCTGCGCCAGCTCACCTGGGGCACCGAGCTGTTCGGGCCGCTGCTGCTGACCGAAGAAATCGTCAATGAGCCGCCGCTGTACCGCGACTTCCAGCTGCACGTGCCACACACACCGGGCCTGGGCCTGACCCTGGACGAACAGCGCCTTGCGCGCTTCGCCCGCCGCTGAGTCACGCTGGCTGAAAGAACACACAACCCCTGTGGGAGCGGCTTTGGTCGCGAAGCAGGCGACGCGGTGGATGGCACGGGCTTCGCCCGTGTTCGCGGGTAAACCTGCTCCCACAGTGTTCGCGCCAAATCAGAGAAAGGAGATACCAGCATGCTGTTCCACGTGAAGATGACCGTGAAACTGCCGGTCGACATGGACCCGGCCAAGGCTGCCCGGCTCAAGGCCGACGAAAAGGAACTGGCCCAGCGCCTGCAGCGCGAAGGCACTTGGCGCCACCTGTGGCGCATTGCCGGGCACTACGCCAACTACAGCGTGTTCGACGTGCCCAGTGTCGAGGCGCTGCACGACACCCTGATGCAGCTGCCGCTGTTCCCTTACATGGACATCGAGGTCGACGGCCTGTGCCGGCACCCCTCGTCGATTCACAGCGACGACCGCTGAGACGCACCTGTCAACCTGACAAGAACAAGATGAGGCAAGCACGATGACCGTGAAAATTTCCCATACTGCCGATGTTCAGGCGTTCTTCAAGGAAGTGGCCGGCCTGGGCCATGCCGAAGGCAACCCACGCTTCAAGCAGATCATCCTGCGTGTGCTGCAAGACACTGCACGCCTGGTCGAAGACCTGGAAATCACCGAAGACGAGTTCTGGCATGCCGTCGACTACCTCAATCGCCTGGGTGGCCGTAACGAAGCCGGCCTGCTGGCGGCGGGCCTGGGCATCGAGCACTTCCTCGACCTGCTGCAGGATGCCAAGGACGCCGAGGCCGGCCTGACTGGCGGCACCCCGCGCACCATCGAAGGCCCGCTGTATGTGGCAGGGGCGCCGCTGGCGCAGGGCGAAGCGCGAATGGATGACGGTAGCGACCCGGGTGTGGTGATGTTCCTCCAGGGCCAGGTGTTCGATGCCGAAGGCAAGCCGTTGGCCGGCGCCACCGTCGACCTGTGGCACGCCAACACCCAAGGCACCTATTCGTACTTCGACTCGACCCAGACCGAGTACAACCTGCGCCGGCGCATCATCACCGATGCCGAAGGGCGCTACCGCGCGCGCTCCATCGTGCCGTCGGGTTACGGCTGCGACCCGCAGGGGCCGACCCAGGAATGCCTGAACCTGCTCGGCCGTCACGGCCAGCGCCCGGCGCACGTGCACTTCTTCATCTCGGCGCCGGGGCACCGCCATCTGACCACGCAGATAAACCTGGCTGGTGACAAGTACCTGTGGGATGACTTCGCCTATGCCACCCGTGACGGGCTGGTCGGCGAGCTGTGCTTCGTCGAGGATGCTGCGGCGGCGCGTGATCGCGGCGTAGAAGGTGAGCGTTTTGCCGAGCTGACGTTCGACTTCCATCTGCAGGCGGCCAAGGCGCCAGACGCCGAGGCACGCAGCCATCGCCCGCGTGCGTTGCAAAACAGTTGAGCCCTATCAATCGATGACTGGTTTTGGCCTGGGCCTTTCCGTGCGGGGAGGGCCTGGGCTTTTTGCTGCCAGGAGCTGTTGATCTAGAATCCGCCTTTTTACCCGAGCCCTTCGCATCATGCTGCCCATCGAACTGCTGGCGACCACTGCCGACCAGGCCCCGCTGATTCGCAACCTCTACCAGTTCTACGCCTACGAGTCCTCGGACTGGGAGCAGGAAGACGTCGAAGTGGACGGCCGCTTCTATATCCATGACGAGCACCTGCAACGATATTGGCAGGCCGATGGCTGGGGCGCGTATCTGGTGCTGGCAGATGGTTTCATCGCCGGTTTCGTGCTGGTCGAGCGCAGCGAACTGCCGGGCATCGATGCGTTCGAACTGGCCGACCTGTTCATCCTGAAAAAGTACCGCCGACAGGGCATCGGCCGGGCGGTGGCGTTGCAGCTGCTGGGCGGCGATGGTGATTGGCTGATGCGCTGTTACGCAAAGGACGCGCCTGCCGTGGCCTTCTGCAATGCCGTGCTGGCCGAGCTGTCGCGCCCGGCGCAGCCCATAGCCCTGGATGACGAACCAGGCTTGCTCAATTTCCTGGTCACGGGCGCACGTCATTGAGGGTGGCCAGCCTTCGTTCGCAAATTGAAGGGATCGTGGCTTTTTGTGAGCTACTTCACAAAATCGTCATCGAAGGCATAATGCCACCAATCCTTTTCACGCCTTTCGAAGGCCCAGGTAAAGTTCATGTCGCTAGTCGCAAGCCCCGACATCATGTACCGGCTGTTGATCCAGAGTGTGGTGGACTATGCCTTCTACCTGCTCACCCCCGAAGGGATCGTCGCCAACTGGAACCCCGGCGCCCAGCGCGCCAAGGGCTACCTGGCCGAGGAAATCGTCGGCCAGCACTACTCGTTGTTCTACACCGATGCCGAGCGCGCCGCCGGGCTGCCCGCGCTCAATCTTGAGCAGGCGCGCAGCACCGGGCGCTTCGAAGAGGTCGGTTCGCGCCTGCGCAAGGACGGCACGACCTTCCATGCCCATGTGGTGATCGACGCGGTTTACGATGATGCCGGGCAACTGGTGGGCTTCGCCAAGGTCACCCGCGACATTTCCGAGCGCCACCGGCAAGAGCTGGAACTGCTGCAGGCCAAGGAACTGGCCGAGCAGTACAGCCAGGAAATGGCCAAGCTGTCGCAGTTTCTTGATTCGGTGATTGCCAACATCCCTGCCAGCGTCATTGTCCAGGACCTGGAAAGCCAGCGCATCCTGCTGGCCAACCAGCAGGCCGAACGCCTGTTCGGCGGGCCGCAGCGCAGCATGATCGGGCAGCTGCCCGGCGAATGCCTGGCACCGGGTGCTGCCGGCTACCTGGAACAGCAACTGGCCCGTGGCGCCCGCAGCACCAAGGGCCATGCCGCCGAAACCCGGGTCGACACAGCCTGCGGCCCACGCACCCTGCGCAGCCGCACCTTGCTCAGCCAGAACCGTGAAGGCCAGGCCGACTACGTGCTGTTCGTTGCCGAAGACGCCACCGAAGAGCTGGCTGCCCACGCGCAGATCCACCATATGGCGCACCACGATGCGCTGACCGGGCTGCCCAACCGCACCCTGTTCAACGAACGCCTGCGCCAGGCGCTGGTGCGTGACAGCGAGCACGCCAAGCTGACCGCCGCCCTGTGCCTGGACCTGGACAACTTCAAGAACATCAACGATTCGCTGGGCCACGCCTTTGGCGACAAGCTGCTGCGCGCGCTGGGCAAGCGCCTGCGCCGCGAGCTGCGCGAACACGACACCCTGGCCCGCCTGGGCGGCGACGAGTTTGCCGTGGTGCTGACCGGCCTGGAAGGCCGGGAGGCCGCATGCAACACTGCGCAGCGCCTGATCAACGCGGTCTGCCCACCGTTCCAGATCGAGGGGCACCAGTTCACGGTGGGGGTGAGCATCGGTATTGCCATTGCGCCTGACGACAGCGACCAGGCCGAGCAACTGCTGGGCTACGCCGACATGGCGCTGTACGAGGCCAAGCGCAATGGCCGCAACCGCTACGAGTGTTTCAACGTCGAACTGGACGTCGCCGCCCGCCAGCGCCGCCTGGTGGAAACCGACCTGCGCACCGCGTTGCACCTGGGCCAGTTGCAGTTGCATTACCAGCCGGTGGTCGATCAGCAGACCAGCAGCGTTACCGGCTATGAGGCGCTGCTGCGCTGGGAGCACCCGACCCGCGGCATGGTCATGCCCATGGACTTCATCCCCATCGCCGAGGAAACCGGGCTGATCCATGAACTGGGCGCCCGGGCGCTGAACCTGGCCTGCCAGGAGGCGGCCAGCTGGGACAGCGAGCAGACGGTCTCGGTCAACCTGTCGGCGGTGCAGTTCAAGAATGCCAACCTGGTGCACACCGTGGCCTTGGCGCTGGCCGACTCAGGCCTGCCGCCACAGCGGCTGGAGCTGGAGGTCACCGAGTCGGTGCTGCTGGGCAACAGCGAGGAAAACGTGCGTACCCTGCGTGCACTGAAGGACCTGGGGGTGGCCATTTCGCTGGACGATTTCGGCACCGGGTATTCCTCGCTGGGCTACCTGCGTTCGTTCCCGTTCGACCGGATCAAGATCGACAAGTCGTTCGTGCATGACATGTGCGACAGCCGCGAGGCGATGTCGATCATCCGCGCCATTACCGACCTGTCCAACAGCCTGATGATCAAGACGACGGCCGAGGGGGTGGAGTCGGAGGAGCAGATGCGCCGGTTGGCGGCGGAGGGTTGCTCGCACTTCCAGGGCTACCTGTACGGGCGACCTGCACCGGCGAACGAGCGCTTGAAGCAGGTCATGACGCCGGCATAACGGTTTGCGCGGCCCATTGTGGGAGCGGCCTTGTGTCGCGATTGGGGCGCGCAGCGCCCCCAACATTTTCAGCTTCGCCGCAAAAATTGCCGGGGCCGCTTTGCGGCCCTTTCGCGACACAAGGCCGCTCCCACAGAGATCGTGCCAGCTTTCAGATATTGAGCAGCAATCAGCTGTTCCAGTCCGGCGCAAACGCCGGGCTCACCACCCGCTGGTTTTTCGGCAACCCGGCAATCGCCGCGCGGTCCTCGTCATCCAGTTGCACGGTCGAGGCCGCCAGGTTGGCCAGCTGGTTCTCGCGGCTGCCGGCCTTGGGGATCACCGCCACGCCGTCCTGGTCCAGCAACCACTTCAGCGCCACCTGGCTGGGCAGCACGCCATGCTTGCGGGCGATCGCCTGGATCACCGGCTGCGCCGCCGCCTGCCCACGGGCCAGCGGGGTGTAGGCGGTGAGCAGCAGGTCGTGGCGGCGGGCATAGTCCAGCAGCGGTTGCTGGCCGAGCAGCACGTGGTATTCCACCTGGATCGCCGACAATGGTGCGCCCAGCGTTTCCACCACCTGGCGCAGCAGCCCCAGCGGGAAGTTGGCCACGCCGATGCTGCGCGCCTTGCCCTCGTCACGCAGGGCCACCAGGGTTTCGATGCTGCGGGCCAGGTCCCAGTCCTGGGCGGGCCAGTGGATGTGGAACAGGTCGACCTGCTCGGTACCCAGCGCGCGCAGGCTGTCCTCCAGCGACTGGCGCATGGCCTTGGGCGCCAGGCGATCCCACCATACCTTGGTGGTCAGGTGAATATGCTCGCGCGGTACATCGCTGTCGCGCAGGGCCTGGCCGACGGCGGCCTCGTTTTCATAGGCAGTGGCGGTATCGATATGCCGGTAACCCACTTCAAGCGCCTGGCGCACGGCCTGGGTGCACTCGCTGCCGGTCATTGGCCAGGTGCCCAGACCGATCGCGGGCAGGTCCAGGCCGTTTCGGGTGGTGAGCCTTTGCATGTAAATTCCTTGTAGGGTGTGCAGGGTTCGCATTGGATGGTCGGCGATCAGCACGGCACGGGCCATGCGCGCGGGGCGGAAAGTGGTCGATCAGCGAACAGAAACTGCAGTCGGCCTTGGCTGGTGGCAATTGAACTTCCTTATTCTTCGGCATCTCTTCTAGAATCCGAGCTGTTGCATCCGCCAGGCTATGCCTGCGCGGCCTTCACTGGGCGCCGCATCCAGCCGCGCCGTCATCGAGAGTGCCATGAGTTCCAGCACACCGCTGTCCGGAGTCAACCAACCCCTGCGCGGCATCGCCCTGGTGGTGGTGGCGACATTCCTGTTCGCCAGCCACGATGCCCTGTCCAAGTTCCTCGGCGGCCTGTACCCGATCATCATGGTGGTGTGGGCGCGGTATGTGGTGCATACGCTGCTGATGGCCGGCATCTTTCTGCCAAAGGCCGGCCTCAACGTGCTGCGTACCCGCCGCCCGCTGTTGCAGACGTTACGTGCCCTGAGCCTGCTGAGCACCAGCCTGCTGTTCACCACCGGCCTGCAGTACCTGCCGCTGGCCGAAGCCACGGCGGTCAACTTCCTCGCCCCGGTGCTGGTCACCGCACTGTCGGCACCACTGCTGAAGGAGCGGGTGACGGTGGGGCAATGGGTGGCGGTGGTGATGGGCTTCATCGGCGTGCTGGTGGTGGTGCACCCGGGCGGGGCGATGTTCACCCCGGCCATTCTGTATCCGTTCGGTTCGGCGCTGGGCTTCTGCTTCTACCAATTGTTGACGCGTATCCTGGCTTCGCACGACAGCCCGACCACCAGCAACTTCTATGCGGGGTTGTGCAACACCCTGGCGATGAGTGCGCTGGTGCCCTTCTTCTGGGAGATGCCGCGTTGGGACCATGCGCTGCTGATGCTGGCGCTGGGTGGCTTTGGCATGACTGCGCACCTACTGCTGACCCAGGCCTTCCGCCATGCGGCACCGGCGTTGCTGGCGCCGTTCAGTTATTGCCAGATCGTGTTTGCCGGTTTGCTTGGGTTGGTTGCCTATAGCCAGGTGCCGGATACCTTGAGCCTGGTGGGCATCTCGGTGATCTGCCTGAGTGGGCTGGGGGCGGCGTGGATGCAGCGGGGTAAGTAGAAGGCCGTTATTACAGCACCGACCTGTAGGAGCTGTGCCCAAGCATTGCGCTAGACCAGTGGAAGGCCCTCAAACGCGACCCTTCAACAACGCCTGCAACGAATCGTCAAAGTCCCGCAGCGCATCTGCCTGCACCGCCCGCTCATCCTCGACCACCCGCGCCACATCGCCCAGGCGCTTGCTGGCCCGTCCTTCAGCGCGGCCGATATAGGTCAACTGGTCATCGAAAAAGCGAGCTACCACCCGGCTTTCGATATCCGCGCTGGCCAAACGGCTTTCGGTGTCCAGCAGCACGATCACATCCGGGTGGTCGCCCAGCAGCGTGTCCAGGTCGTCATAGAACGTCACTTCGGCAAACTGCTGCGCCAGTGACCGCGCCAGCCAGTCATACGCCTGGCTCTCGCTGCGCAGGGTCGCCACCGGGACGCGCTGGCCCTGGGCCGGCGCGGTGGCCTGGGTGCGATGGCTGCCGAGGTATTCGAGGGTCGCTGCGGCATCATGTCCCAGCAGCACGGCCACCCGCTGGCCAGGGCCCAGGATGACACTGGAAATGGCCGTGGCCGAATATAAGTGCCCGTAGGGCTGCGTGTCGGTAGCCGCCGGGCTGGCACAACCGCCAAGGGCGGCCAGCAAGGCGAGCAGGGCTGCGATCATGCCGGTTTTCATGGGAGGCCTCATCAATCAGTGAATGCCTCCATCTTCCAATCGGGCTGTTCGCAGCGGAACTTGATGGCATTCATGGTAGCTATCGATGAGGTCGATGAATCACTGCGTGGCCATGAATTGCAGGATGCGTTCGCGCAGCCAGCGCTCGGCGGGGTCATTGTCCTGGGCGCCGCTCCAGACCATCGACAGTTCAGCCTCGGTGATGTCGAACGGCGCCGGGTCGGCGCGCAGGCTGCCGTCGTCGGCCAGGGCGCAGGCGGCGTAGTCCGGCACCGTGGCGATAAGTTCGGTGTTGCGCAGCAGGGCGCGCAGGCTGCCGAACTGCGGCACCGCCAGCACCACCTTGCGGCAACGGCCGATGCGTGCCAGGTCAAGGTCGATATTGCCGCTCATGTCGCCGGAGAACGACACCATTACATGTGGGCGGGCGCAGTATTCGTCGAGGGTCAGCGGGCCTGGGCGGTCATCGGCGCGCAGCACCCGCACGCCGATGTTGCGCAGCTTTCGGCGCTTGGCGGTGGCCGGCAGGTCAGTGGTGTAGCTCACGCCCACCGAGATCTCGCCGCTGGCCAACAGCCCTGGCATCAGCAGGAAGTTGGCTCGGCGCACCACCACGCTGATGTTCGGGGCCTCTTCGCGCAGGGCCTGCAGCAGGGCCGGGAACAGGCCGAACTCGGCATCGTCCGACAGGCCGAGGCGGAACACGTTGCAGCTGTTGACCGGGTCGAACTCGCGGGCGCGACTGATGGCGGCGGAAATCACGTCCATGGCCGGCCCCAGCTCGGCGAAGATCTGCATGGCCCGTGGGGTTGGCTCCATGGCCCGGCCGTTGCGGATCAGCAGCGGGTCGTCGAACAGCTCGCGCAGGCGGGCGAGGGCGGCGCTGACGGTGGGTTGGGTGATGAACAGCTTTTCGCCGACCCGGGTCAGGTTGCGTTCGATCATCAGGGCTTCGAACAGTACCAGCAGGTTCATGTCGACGCGGCGCAGGTCGTTGCGGTTCATGAGTGGGCGGGTTCCGGAGTAGAGGGGGTGGCGGTGTATTGAAGCATGTGGCCAGCCTGATTGCCTTGTATGGATGTGCCGGCCTCTTCGCGGTTAAACCCGCTCCTACAGGATCATCATGGGAAAGCTGACAGAGCCAACCTATCACCCCTCAATAGCCACTCTATTAGAACTCTGTCCAAGCTCGGCTAGTCTTTCCCCTGGCCCCGCGAGTTCCGCGAGCGGGCGGCGTGTCAGCACCTGCGTGCAAGACCGCACCAACCCCATCGTGACAGCTTCGCAAGCCCCGTGTAGACCTGATGAGGGGTAGCACGAGCCCACGCGCTCGGCTGAAAGAACACCTGGCAATGACCGGAAATCTGGATAACCGACCCAAAGGTACCCGCAGATGTCGAACGAATCGAAATGCCCGTTCCATCAAACCGCAGGTGGCGGCACCACCAACCGTGACTGGTGGCCTGACCAGCTCAACCTGAGAATTCTTCACCAACATTCCTCCAAGTCCGACCCGATGGACCCGGGTTTCGACTATGCCAAGGCGTTCAAGAGCCTCGACTTCCAGGCCCTGAAGCAAGACCTGACCGCCTTGATGACCGACTCCCAGGACTGGTGGCCCGCCGACTTCGGCCACTACGGCCCGCTGTTCATCCGCATGGCCTGGCACAGCGCCGGCACCTACCGCATCGGCGATGGCCGGGGTGGTGCAGGCTCTGGCCAGCAGCGCTTCGCCCCGCTCAACAGCTGGCCGGACAACGTCAGCCTGGACAAGGCCCGGCGCCTGTTGTGGCCGATCAAGCAGAAGTACGGCAACAAAATTTCCTGGGCCGACCTGATCGTGCTCACCGGCAACGTCGCCCTCGAATCCATGGGCTTCAAGACCTTCGGTTTCTCTGGCGGGCGTGCCGATGTCTGGGAGCCGGACGAGGACGTGTACTGGGGCTCGGAAAAGGTCTGGCTGGGCGGAGACATTCGTTATGGCAATGAGCAGGTCAAGGCCCAGCCGCCAGGCCAGGGTGACCTGGTAGCCGAGCCAGCCAAGCACGCAGAGGAGCAAAGCCGGGACCTGGCCGGCGAGCGCAACCTGGAAAACCCGCTGGCTGCCGTGCAGATGGGCCTGATCTACGTGAACCCGGAAGGCCCGGACGGCAACCCCGATCCGGTGGCCTCGGGCAGGGACATCCGTGACACCTTCGGCCGCATGGCCATGAACGATGAAGAAACCGTGGCGCTGATCGCCGGGGGCCACGCCTTCGGCAAGACCCACGGTGCCGGCCCTGCCGACAACGTCGGCCCCGAGCCGGAAGCAGCAGGCCTGGAGCAGCAGGGGTTGGGCTGGGCCAACAAGTTCGGCAGCGGCAAAGGTGGCGACACCATCACCAGCGGCCTCGAAGTGACCTGGACCTCGACCCCCACCCGATGGAGCAACGAATACCTCAACAACCTGTTCAACTTCGACTGGGAACTGACCAAGAGCCCGGCCGGTGCCCACCAGTGGCGGCCGAAGGAGGGCAAGGGGGCAGGCACTGTGCCGGATGCCCATGACCCGGCCAAGCGCCACGCGCCTTCCATGCTCACCTCCGACCTGGCACTGCGCTTCGACCCGATCTATGAGCCGATCGCCCGCCGCTTCAAGGACAACCCTGACCAGCTGGCAGACGCCTTCGCCCGCGCCTGGTACAAGCTGATCCACCGCGACATGGGCCCATTGGCGCGCTACCTCGGCCCGGAAATGCCCAACGAAGAGCTGCTGTGGCAAGACCCGCTGCCAAAAGTCGACCATCCGCTGGTAGGCGAGCAGGACGTTGCCGAGCTCAAGGCCAAGGTGCTGGCGACGGGCCTGAGCGTTGGCGAGCTGGTGGCCACAGCCTGGGCGGCGGCGTCGACCTTCCGCGGTTCGGACAAGCGTGGCGGGGCCAATGGTGGCCGCCTGCGCCTGGCGCCGCAGAAGGACTGGCCGGCTAACCAAGGCACGGGCAAAGTGCTGGCGGCGCTCGAGAAGATCCAGGCCGAGTTCAATGCCGGTGGCAAGAAAATCTCCCTGGCCGACCTGATCGTTCTGGCTGGCGCCGCCGCAGTGGAAAAGGCTGCCAAGGACGCCGGGCACAACGTCAGCGTGGCGTTCCGCCCGGGGCGTACCGATGCCTCCCAGGCGCAGACCGACGTCGAGTCGTTCGCCGTGCTGGAACCGCTGGCCGATGGCTTCCGCAACTTCACCAAGGCCCGCTACAGCGTCAAGGCCGAGAAGCTGTTGCTGGACAAGGCCCAGCTGTTGACCCTGACCGCACCGGAAATGACCGTGCTGATCGGCGGCCTGCGCGTGCTCGGTGCCAACCATGGCGGCAGCCAGCAGGGCGTGTTCACCGACAAGGTCGGTACCCTGAGCAACGACTTCTTCCGCAACCTGCTGGACATGGGCGTTGAGTGGAAGCCGACCTCGGTGGATAACGAAGCCTTCGAAGGGCGGGACCGCAAGACCGGGCAGGTTAAATGGACAGGTAGCCGGGTTGACCTGGTGTTCGGTTCCCATGCCCAGTTGCGGGCGTTGAGCGAGGTGTACGGCAGCAGTGATGGCCAGGACAAGTTCGTGCGGGACTTTGTGGCGGCCTGGGAGAAAGTGATGGAGCTGGATCGCTTTGACCTGAAATAGCTTCGTCAGAAATGGGGGCTGCGAAGCAGCCCCCATGCTCTCCGGGGGCTGGACCATTTCAATCTTCCTGTGCAAGCTGGTGCACGACAGTGATTGCACACAGAAGGTAATCGTTCGTGAACCCCGAAACCATGCTGGCGGCATTGCCAGGCTACGCCATGTCGGCAGAGTCCATCCAGGTGCTGCCCGATGCCAAGGCCTACCGCGCCTGCCTGCTTGAGCGCATCCGCGCCGCAACCCGGCGTATCGTCATCGTTGCGTTGTACCTGCAGGAAGACGAGGCTGGCCAGGAAGTGCTGGATGCCCTGTACCAGGCCAAGGCCGCGCGGCCAGGGCTGGAAATCACCATCGTGGTCGACTGGTTCCGTGCCCGCCGTGGCCTGCTGGGCGCCGGCCGCCAGCCGGGTAACGCCGCCTGGTACCAGGCACAGCGCCAGCACCATGGGCTGGACATCGTCATCCATGGCGTACCGGTCCAGACCCGCGAGCTGTTCGGCGTGTTGCACCTGAAGGGCAGCATCATCGACGACTGCGTGATCTACACCGGCGCCAGCCTCAACAACGTGTACCTGCACCGTTTCGACCGTTACCGCCTGGACCGCTACCACCTGTTCCAGTCACCAGAGCTGGCCGATGCGATGGTCGGGCTGGTGCGACGCCTGCTGCACCACACCGCCACACCGCGCCTCGACCTGCCGGCGCCACCCTCTACCCGCAGCCTGCGCGGTGACATCCGGCGCTTGCGCGCGCGGCTGCGGCGCATGGTCTATGAGGCACCGGCCAGCGCAGCAGGGCAGGGCCTGCGGGTTATTCCGCTGTTGGGTGTGGGCCGTGGCAACCCGCTGAACCGGGCGCTGTGCGCCTTGCTGGCGGCGGCGCGCACACAGGTCATCATCAGCACGCCGTACTTCAACCCACCCCGGGTGCTGATGCGCGAGCTCGACCATGCCCTGGCGCGTGGCGTGCGGGTGGAGCTGATCGTTGGTGATCGCACGGCCAACGATTTCTATATCGCCCCTGGCGAGCCGTTCAGCGCCAGCGGCGCGTTGCCCTACCTGTACGAAGACAACCTGCGCGCTTTCACCCGACGTCGCCACGCTGCGATTGCAAGCGGCCAGCTGCAGGTGCGGATCTGGAACGACCCCGGGCATACCTTCCATGCCAAGGGCGTGTGGGTCGACCAGCGCTATTCGCTGCTGACCGGCAACAACCTGAACCCGCGCGGCTTCAACCTGGACCTGGAGAACGGCCTGCTGATCGATGACCCGCAAGAGCAATGGCTGGGGCCACGGGAGGCAGAGTTGGCCGAGTTGCGCCGGCATGCGCCGAAGATCGGCTCGGCAGAGGAATTGGGAGTCAAGGCCGAGCACCCCAAGGAAGTGCGCAGGTTCCTGCGGCGGCTGCGCTATAGCCGGCTGGAGCCGCTGATCAAACGGGTGCTCTGAGGGAATTCAAGCGTTTTTGTGGGAGCGGCCTTTTTGTCCGGGCAACGGCTTACTGCGCCGGGGCCAGGCGAATACCACTCACCTGCACCTGATCACCGGGCTTGAAGCGGGCATTGGGCGAGCGATAGCGCTGGGTACTGCCGTCGTCATGGCGTACCACGTAGGCTGCATCGCTGTGTCCGCTGCCTTGTTGCACGGCGGCTCCGCCAAATGCACCCAGGGCTGCACCGGCGATGGCGCCGAACGGGCCGCCGAGCGCGGCACCGACCATCAGGCCGGTGACGCCCCCGACGCCATGGCCCACCGTGTTGTCGGGGCTTTCCGAGAGCACCTCGTCGGCGCAGGCGGGCAGGGCGATGGACAGGGACATCGCCAGAGGAAGAAGGATATTTTTCATGATGGTTATTTCCGCAAGGCAGGTAGTGGCGAAGAGAATGGTTCAGCTTTCGTGCCAGCTGGGCAGCCCTTGCAGATGGGGGTGTTACGCTGGTGTGTTGTCATAACGACAGCAGTTTTTGTGGTGCAAATGACTGGCTGATGTCAATATGACATTTCGCCCGCACGGTATTGCCCAGGGCTGGGCTATCATTTGCAGGCTGGTGGTGTAAGGCTCCTCTGAAAAGTCATCACGAGCGCATACAATCGGGCCTTTTCCTCGTCAACCAGATAGGCCGAACCGTTCATGGCGCTTGATCCACCCACGATGCTGACTATCTCGATCGCCCTGGCTGCCGCGGCTGCGTTGTACCTGGCAATCGAGTGGCGCAGCGTCCGCGAGCCGTCACTGCTGTTCTGGAGCGCAGGCTTTGCCACCATCACGATTGGTTCCACCCTGGCCTTGCTGCGCGGCATCGGTTTGTTGCTGATCGGTATCTGGTTCGCCAACGGCCTGCTGGTGGTGGCGCACTGGTTCTTCCTGATGGGTGTGTTGCGTTTCACCCAGGAGCGGCTGTCGCGTATCTGGTTATCGGTCGTGCTGGTGTGGTTCGCCTTGCTGCTGTTGCCTGTGGGGCCGCAGTGGTCGAAGGTGATGCTGATGGTCAACTCGTTGCTGGTGGCGCTGTTGACGCTCAAGGCCAGCTGGCTGTTGCGGCCGCATGGCAGGTCGCTGAGTGTTGGCGCGGTGCAGTTGCGCTATGTGTTGCTGGTTCATGGGTTGTTCTATGTGGCCAAGGCGATCATTGCGATCACACCGGGTACGTTGATTGACCTGGCCACCTTCGGCGGGCTGATCATTCAGGTTTCGTTGGTCGAAGGTGCGATGGCGATCATGCTGATTGCCTTGTCGATGACTGGCACCGTGCGCTACCGGCGCGAGGAGCGGATTGCCCGCCTCGCAGCCCGTGACCCGTTGACAGCGCTGTACAACCGACGTGCACTGGAGGTGCGAGCGGGGCCTTTCTTCAAGGCAGTGGACTCGGCGCAACCCGGGGCCTTGCTATTGATCGACATCGACAATTTCAAACTGGTCAACGACCTGCACGGGCATGTTGCGGGGGACCGCTTGCTGATTGCCCTGAGCGAGATGATTCGTGCGGTGCTGCCCGAGCGCTCGCTGGCGGCGCGGCTGGGTGGTGATGAGTTCGTCATTCTGCTGTGTGGTGCGAGCAGCGAGCGGGTCATGGAGCTGGGAGGATTGCTGCGCGAGCAGTTCCAGCAGTATGCCAGCAAGACGGTACCTACGCCGCAGCCGGTCACCTTGAGCATCGGCGCCAACCTGTTCGACCAACCGCCGACGAGCCTTGCAGCCTTGATCGAGCAGGGGGATGTCGCCTTGTACCAGTCCAAGCGCGGTGGGCGCGACAGCATCCGCTTCGTCGAACGACCGATGGCCGATCTCAGTTAGCCATATCCAAAAAGCCAAATAGCTGCAGGCCCCGTCCGTGGGGCCTCAGCAAGAATGGCGACTCAGGTCACCACCTGGTAGCACGGTACATACGCCGCGCCGCCAGGTAACTTCATCCGATGCTGGTCGACGAACGCCTGCAACAGCCGGCCCAGTGGGTCCAGCACGGCGCTGTCGCCACGGATCTGATACGGCCCGTGTTCCTCGATCAGGCGGATGCCCTTGTCTTTCACGTTGCCAGCAACGATGCCGGAAAACGCCCGGCGCAGGTTGGCGGCCAGTTCGTGAGCCGGCAGCTCGCGGCGCAGGTCGAGGTCGGCCATGGCCTGGTGGGTCGGGTCGAACGGGCGCTGGAAGCTCTCCTCGATCTTCAGCAGCCAGTTGAAGTGGAAGGCATCGTTGCGCTCGCGGCGGAACTGCTTTACCGCCTTGAGCCCTTCGACCATGTGCCGGGCAACTTCAGCCGGGTCATCGATGATGATCTCGTACAGGCGGTGCGCCGCTTCACCCAGGGTGGCGCCCACGAAGGCATGCAATTGTTGCAGGTACGGCTCGGCGCTGCGCGGGCCGGTGAGTACCACCGGGAAAGGCAGGTCCTGGTTGTCCGGATGCATGAGGATGCCCAGCAGGTAGAGGAACTCCTCGGCCGTGCCGGCACCGCCCGGGAAGATGATGATGCCGTGGCCGACCCGGACGAAAGCTTCCAGGCGCTTCTCGATGTCCGGCAGGATCACCAGTTCGTTGACGATCGGGTTGGGCGCTTCGGCGGCGATGATGCCCGGCTCGGTGAGGCCCAGGTAGCGGCTGCCGTGCATGCGTTGCTTGGCGTGGGCAATGGTGGCGCCCTTCATAGGGCCCTTCATCACACCCGGGCCGCAGCCTGTGCACACGTCCAGCTTGCGCAGGCCCAGCTCGTGGCCGACCTTCTTGGTGTACTGGTATTCCTCGCTGCTGATCGAATGGCCACCCCAGCACACCACCATCTTCGGCTCCACGCCCGGGCGCAGGGTGCGGGCGTTGCGCAGCAGGTGGAAGACATAGTCGGTGATGCCCTGGGAGCTTTCCAGGTCGATGCGCTGGCTGGCCAGCTCGCTTTCGGTGTAGACGATGTCGCGCAGTGCGCTGAACAGCATTTCACGGGTGCTGGCGATCATTTCGCCATCGACGAAGGCGTCGGCCGGGGCATTCAGCAGCTCCAGGCGCACGCCGCGGTCCTGTTGATGGATACGTACCTCGAAATCCTGATAGGCCTCGAGTATGGTCTTGGCATTGTCGACATGGGCGCCGGTGTTGAGGATGGCCAGGGCGCACTGGCGGAAAAGGGTGTAAAGGCTACCGGTACCGACTTCACTCAGTTGCTGCACTTCACGTTGTGACAGCGTCTCCAGGCTGCCTTTGGGGCTGACGGATGCATTGATGACATTGCGTTGAGGCATCTAAGTCTTTCCTGTGCGGGTAAAACATCCTTCTTTGACAACACCATACCGAGAAATGTGGACGGCAACGAGGGGGGAGTGGAAAAAGCTTGAGACCAGGCTGGCTTCTTCGCGGGCTTGCCCGCTCCCACAGGGACGGCGCAGGCTTCAGGCTTGCGCTGTACCTGTGGGAGCGGGCAAGCCCGCGAAGCAGGCGACTCGGTCTCAAGTCATCCCAACAGCTTCTGCACACCCAGGGTAATGGCCACGCCACCAAACACCAGCCAGAGGTTGAGAATCGCCCCGGTGGCCAGTGCCCGCGGCCCGGCCTGGCGAATCTGGCTGAGGCGCGTCTCCATCCCCAGCGCGGTCATGGCCATGGTCAGGGCGAAGGTATCCAGGCTGTTGATCGTCTGGGTCAGGCTGCCCGGCAACACCTGCAGCGAGTTCACCAGTACCAGCGCGAGGAAGCCGAAGGCGAACCAGGGCATGGCGATGCGCCCATTGCCCTGTGCCTGGCCCGGCTGGCGCGCGCGGCTGATCCAAAGGCCCACCACCAGCAGTACCGGTACCAGCAACATCACCCGGGTCATCTTGACGATGGTGGCGATATGCGTGGCCTCGGGGCTGACGTTGCTGGCCGCACCGACCACCTGGGCCACTTCGTGAATGGTGCCTCCCAGGAACAGCCCGGCGCCCATGGTGTCCAGGTGCAGCCAGCCGGCATTGATCGCCAATGGGTAGAGGAACATCGACAGGGTGCCGAACAGCACCACGCTACCCACCGCCATGGCACTTTTATGCGGTGCACTGCGCAGGGCCGACTCGAAGGCCAGTACCGCGGCGGCGCCGCAGATGGCGCTGCCGGCTGCGGTCAGCAAGGCGGTATCGCGGTCCAGCTTGAACAGCTTCATGCCGCACCACAGGCCGATCAGCAGTGTGCTGGACACCACCAGCAACGACGCGATGAGCCCGGACCAGCCGACTTCGGCAATTTCCTGCAGGCTTACCCGCAGGCCAAAGAAGGCCACGGCAATGCGCAGCAGGCCGCGGGCCGAAAAGTTGATACCCGCCGCCCAGCTTGCCGGTACACCGTCACGCAGTGCATTGCCGTAAAGCGCACCGGCGACGATACCGACGATCAGCGGGCTGATGCCCATGTTGGCAATGGCGGGCAGGGCAGCCAACTGGGTGACCGCAAGCGCGAACAGTGCGACGAACAGGATGCCATTGAGCCGCCCTCGGGTAGAAAGGGTAGGAGCAAAGGCGGGGTTGGACGGAGCCGTGGCCATGTGAGTCCTCCGGAAAAGTGTTTCGACATGGCTTACGTTAATCTGGTTATAAGCTTATAAAAAATCGTAATTTAGGATGGCAAATATCCGTTTAGCTGATATTTTTCATTCATGACCCCAGAACAACTGATAACGTTTGCTACCGTCGCCGAGCACGGCAACATCAGCCATGCGGCCCAGGCCCTGCACTTGTCGCAGCCGGCGGTGTCTGGCCAGCTCAAGTTGCTGCAGGAGGCCTTTGGCGAGCCTCTGTATCAGCGCGCCGGCCGTGGTGTGCGGCTGACAGCAGCCGGCGAGCAATTGCTGGCCCATGCCGAGCGCTTGCGCGAAACCTTCCGTCAGGCTCAGGCATTGCGCGAGGCCATGCGCGGGCTGGAGCGCGGCACCTTGCGCATCGGCGCCAGTACCACGCCGGCAAGCTACCTGCTGCCTTACCTGATTGCCGATTTCCATGCCCGCTATCCGGAAGTGCTGGTGAGTACTTCCAACGGCAACACGGCGGAAATCGTCGCTGCGCTGGATAGCGTCGATATCGCCCTGATCGAAGGGCCGCCTGGGCAGGAACTGCCATTGGGCACGTCGGTGACGGCGTGGCGGGAAGACGAGATCGTGGCCATCGTGCCGCGTGCTCATCCGCTGGCTGGCAGTGACCGGCAGACACTGGCATCACTGGGGGCCTACCCGTTGGTGTTGCGCGAGAGCGGCTCGGGTGTGCGGCAGATCGTCGAGCGGGCATTTGCCCGCAGCGGCGTGGCGATGCGCGTGGCGCTGGAAATTGCCGGGGTGGAAGGGGTGAAGGAAGCGGTGCGGGCCGGGATGGGGATCGGTTTTGTATCGGCGATGTCGATCCGGCATGAGGATGGGGCTTTGCAGCGGTTGCAGGTCGTGCCGCAGGCGCTGGTGCGGCGGTTTTCAATTCTGGTGCCGCATGCCGCCACCCCCTCGCGGGCTGCGGCGCGGTTTCTGGAGTTGTGTGTTGGTCTGCAAGAGGTGGGGTGACTGTGCAGGCCTCAATCCACCCGAAAGACATGCTTCAGATAGGCCACGAAGTTCTCATCCCGGCACTGTGTCTTGCCCGGGCTGTCGGAAATCTTGGCTACCGGGGCCCCATTGCACGCTGTCATCTTGATCACGATGTTCATCGGCTCCACCCCCGGGATATCGCAGGTCAGCCTGGTCCCAATGCCAAAGCTCACATTGATCCGCTCATGCAACGCCCGGTACAACCCCAGCGCCTTGGGAAGGTCCAGCCCGTCGGAAAAGATCAGGGTCTTGCTCTTCGGGTCGATCCCCAGCCGCTCATAGTGGGCAATGGCCTTTTCCGCCCAGGCCAGCGGGTCGCCCGAATCGTGCCGCAAGCCATCGAACAGCTTGGCGAAGTACAGGTCGAAGTCGCCCAGGAACGCGTCCATGGTGATGCAGTCGGTCAGGGCAATGCCCAGCAGCCCCCGGTATTCCCGCACCCAGCATTCCAGCGCGGCAGCCTGGCTGTCGACCAGGCGCGGGCCAAGTTGCTGGTGGGCCATGAACCACTCGTGGGCCATGGTGCCGATCGGCTTGAGCTGGTATTCGCGGGCCAGGTGCACGTTGCTGGTACCGACAAAGCGGCCCGGGAAGTCACGCTTCAGAATGTGCACCACCTCGTCCTGCACCCGGTAGGAGAAGCGCCGCCGGGTGCCGAAGTCGGCCAGTTGGAAACCGGCCAGTTCATCGGCGCTGGCTGCGGCCTTCAGCCAGTCGAGGTTCTGATACAGGCGCTCGCGGACTTGCTCGATCACCACCTCGCGATACCGATAGCGGTTGCGTACCTCGCTGATGATCGCCAGTAGCGGGATCTCGTAGAGAATCACGTGCAACCACGGCCCGCGCACGCGAATCGCCAGTTGGCCGGCATCATCCAGGCCTACCTGTACATAGCGCAGGTTGAAGCGGAACAGGCTGAGAAAGCGGATGAAGTCCGGTTTGATGAACGGGATCTTCTCCAGGTAGGCGAGCTGGTCATGCGTGACGCTGACATCGGCCAGTTGCTCGACCTGATAGCGGATTTCCGCCAGGTAAGGTGCGAGGTTCTCGCCGTTACGACAGCGGAATTCCCATTCCACCTCGGCGTTGGGATAGTTGTGCAGCACCGCCTGCATCATGGTGATCTTGTAGAAGTCGGTGTCCAGCAGGTTCTGGATGATGCGTGGACCGAAAACGCTGTCGCTCATGGGCGGTCTTCCTTGATCAGAGAGAGCTGGTGGTCGAGCGCGGCTTCGTCGCCGCAGAGGATCACGCCCTCGGCAGCCAGGGCGCCACATGCCTCGATGGCGCCCGCCTGGGTGAGGGCGCGGCAGGCCGGCAGGTACAACAGCACCCGAAAGCCAGCCTGACGCAATTGGCGAGCGGTGGTCCTGACGCAATAGTCCAGGGCCAGGCCACCGACGATCACCGCGCCCACCTGCTGTACCTTGAGGTACTCGATCACCCCGGTGGAGCGGCGCTCGGCCAGGTCGTGATAGCAGGCGCCGTAGGGGTGCAGGTCGGGCTCGACGCCTTTCCACACGAAATAGTCGTAGTCGATGGGGGCAGGTAGGCCGGGCAGCAACTCGAAGCCGGGCGTGCCGGGGACACAGTGGCTGACCCAGGTCAGGTCAGCGTTGGCCAGCTGCAAAGGCTGCAGCATGTGCGCGGGGTCGGCGACTACCCAGGCGGCGTTGGCCGGGTGGGCGTCCTTGCTGCCCAGGCGCAGGTCGGCACGCAAGGCCATGGTATTCAGATCAGCCGCGATTTCGTCACCCTCGGGGACGGGCAGTTCTTGCGGCACATTGCTGGTGAAGCCGTTCTGGGCGTCGACATCGAAACTGGCGATCTTCATGGCGGTTCTCCTCGCTGGAATGGCTACATAATTCACCTGGTGTATTAAGTGTGTCAAGTGACATTTGAAATAGGCTTTTTGCTTGCCTTACTTAGATGCCCTGGTGGATTATGGGGCGCTTGAACAAGGAGTCGCCCGGTGAATGCAGTAGAAGTTCTGGCCAGCGTCGATATCGTGGCGCTGCGCATGGCCCCCGAAGCTCAGCATCTGCAGGTGCTGTTGCACCGTCGTGAGCGTGAACCGCATGCCGGCCAGTGGGCCCTGCCCGGGGTGATCGTCAATGGCCGCACCCCCGACACCAGCCTGGAAGCTGCCGCCGAACGCGCGCTGCGCGAGAAAACCCAGGTAGTACCTCGCTACATGGAACAGGTGGGCACCGAGGGCAATGCTTTCCGCGACCCGCGTGGATGGTCACTCAGCACCTATTACCTGGCATTGCTTGATCCGAGGCAGGTCGTCGAAGGCGAGCAACTGGCGTTTTTCGACTTGGACAGCGTATTGGCGCGCAAGGTGCTGTTGCCCTTTGATCATAACCTGCTGGTGGAGCGCGCCCGTGAGCGGCTGGCGGCGAAGACGGTGTACAGCAGCCTGCCGCTGTACCTGCTGGCGGAGAAGTTCACTGTGCTGGATGCGCTAGGTGCGGTGCAGGCTTGCCTGGGGCAGGCGGTGAACAACACCTCGCTGCGCAAACGCCTGGAGCGCTTGCGCGAGCTGGGGTGGGTGAGTGATACCGGTGAGAAGAACCAGCCGAGGCTGGGTAGGCCGCAGCAGTTGTATCGATACACACCACAGGGGGAGCGGGCGTTCATGTTTGATCGCAGTCTGCTGCCTGAGGGCGCTTAGTCGCCTGTATCTGTGCGTGCAGCGGTTGGCATCCTGTTGATCCGCGGGTGCCTTGCTGCACCGTGTCACTCGTCGCCGTAGTTCATGATCGACAACAGGCGGATGGGTACCTGCACCAGCTTCTCGGGGCCGTGCGGGGTCTCGCCGTCGAAAGTCAGGCTGTCGCCCGCCTGCATGTGATAGAGCTGGTTGCCGTGGCGGTACACCAGTTCACCCTCCAGCAGGTGGAGGAACTCGGTGCCGGGGTGGGCGAAGGTTGGAAACTCTTCGCTGGCGTCATCCATGGTCACCATGTACGCCTCGAAGTTCTTCTTCGGCCCCCTGGCGTGGTTGAGCAAATGGTAGGTGTGGCCTTTCTCGGTACCGCGGCGCACCACCTCCAGCCCTTCACCGGCTTTCACCAACAAGGCATTACCGTCGGGCTGGTCATATTGGCTGAACAGCTTGGCCATCGGCATGCCCAGCACGTCGCACAGGCGGCTGAGGGTGTCGAGGCTGGTGGACACCTGGGCGTTCTCGATCTTGCTCAGCATGCCTTGGCTGATGCCGGCGATGCGCGCCACGTCGGCGAGCTTGAGGGACTGGGCCTGGCGCTGGCGCTTGATCTGCAAGCCCAGGTACTGCTCCAGACGAAGGCGCGGTTCGGTTTCGGTTGGCATCGAATGTCCTGCACGGTTTCAGTTCAAGAATAATGTTTTCGCACTAGGAAAGTGCGAAATGGCAGCTGCGGTGGACGCATCTTTCCTCGGGTGAAAACAAGTTTCCCATAAACGGAGCGTGGAAATCTGCTTGGTTTTGGGTTGTCGGTGCCGGCCTCTTCGCGGGTAAACCCGCTGCCACAAGCCCGCGAAGAGGCCCGAACAGGCAACACAAGGTTGCACCTGAATGAAGTTGGCAAGCGCATTGCATTCCTGTGAGGAAAGTAAGTTTCTCTTGCGGAATCATTGCCCCTTGCTCAGGAGTGTCCAACCCATGTTGCCAGCAGAAACCCAGCGCACCCTCGATCAGCACGGCATCAAGTACGTGCTGGCGCAGTTCGTCGATATCCATGGCTCGGCGAAGACCAAATCGGTGCCGGTCTCGGGCCTGAAGATGGTGGCCGAGGAGGGCGCCGGCTTTGCCGGGTTCGCCATCTGCGGCATGGGCATGGAACCGCACGGCCCCGATTTCATGGCCCGCGGCGACCTTTCGACCTTGATCCCGGTACCCTGGCAGCCGGGGTACGGCCGGGTGGTGTGTGTAGGCCACGTGAACGGCCAACCCTGGCCCTACGACAGCCGCTACGTGTTGCAGCAGCAGGTGCAGCGCCTGGCTGACAAAGGCTGGACCCTGAACACCGGCCTTGAGCCCGAGTTCAGCCTGTTCCGCCGCGACGAGGAGGGCAAGCTGCAACTGGTGGACGCTTCCGACAACCTCGACAAGCCCTGCTACGACTACAAAGGCCTGTCGCGCTCGCGGCTGTTCCTCGAGCGGCTGACCGAGGCGTTGCAGCCGGTGGGCTTCGACATCTACCAGATCGACCACGAGGACGCCAACGGCCAGTTCGAGATCAACTACACCTACAGCGACGCCATGGAGTCGGCCGACCGCTTCACCTTCTTCCGCATGGCCGCCGGCGAGATCGCCAACGACCTGGGGATGATCTGCTCGTTCATGCCCAAGCCCGACCCCAAGCGCGCCGGCAATGGCATGCACTTCCACCTGTCGCTGGCCAGCAGCACCAACAAGAACCTGTTCCATGACCCGTCCGACAGCAGCGGCATGGGCCTGTCGAAGCTGGCCTACCACTTTGCCGCGGGCCTGCTGGCCCATGGCCCGGCGCTGTGCGCCTTCGCTGCGCCCACGGTCAACTCGTACAAGCGCCTGGTGGTCGGCCGCTCGCTGTCCGGCGCCACCTGGGCCCCGGCGTTTGTCGCCTACGGCGCCAACAACCGCTCGGCGATGGTGCGTATCCCCTATGGCCGCCTGGAGTTCCGCCTGCCGGATGCTGGCTGCAACCCGTACCTGGTCACCGCCGCGATCATCGCCGCCGGCCTCGATGGCATCGACCGTCAGCTGGAGCCGGGCGAGATGTGCAACGAGAACCTCTACAACCTGAGCCTGGAAGAGATTGCCGCACGCGGTATCAAGACCTTGCCGCAGTCGTTGAAGGAAGCCGCCGACGCCCTGGAGGCCGATCCGCTGTTCCGCGAAGTGCTGGGCGGCGAGATCGTCGACGAGTTCATCAAGCTCAAGCGCATGGAGTGGGTGGAGTATTGCCGCCATGTCTCCGACTGGGAAATCCAGCGTTACACCGAGTTCTTCTGACCGCCCCCAATCCCTTGGGCGGCCAGCACGAAAACGGTTGCCCACTGCCTAGTAAGGAGCATCAACATGTGTGGAATCGTAGGTCTGTACCTGAAAAAGCCCGAGCTGGAAGCCCAGCTCGGCAAGCTCTTCGAACCCATGCTCGAAGCCATGACCGACCGTGGCCCGGACAGCGCCGGTTTTGCCATCTACGGCGACGAAGTGGCCGATGGCTGGGTCAAGCTCACCCTGCAGGCCACTGACATCAACTACCCCTGGGCGGCCCTGATGGGCCAGCTGGAAGGGCGCCTGGGCTGCTCGCTGGACTGGTTCCAGAACGCCAGCGCCGCCGTGCTCAAGGTGCACACCGGCGAGGCGTCGGCCCGCCATGCCCTGAGCGAACTGGCACCTGACGTGCGCATCATGAGCGCCGGGCAGAGCATCGAGATCCTCAAGGGCATGGGCCTGCCGGCGGAAATCTCCAGCCGCTTCGGCCTGGCCGGAATGAAAGGCAGCCACATCATCGGCCATACCCGCATGGCCACCGAAAGCGCCGTGACCATGGAGGGCAGCCACCCGTTCTCCACCGGCGCCGACCTGTGCCTGGTGCACAACGGTTCGCTGTCCAACCACTTCCGCCTGCGCCAGGAGCTCAAGCGCGAAGGCATCTGCTTCGAGACCGACAACGACACCGAAGTGGCCGCCGGCTACCTGACCTGGCGCCTGCAGCAGGGCGACAGCCTGGCCCAGGCCCTGGATGGCGCGCTGGAGGACCTGGACGGCTTCTTCACCTTCGCCATCGGCACCCGCAATGGCTTTGCCGTGATCCGCGACCCGATCGCCTGCAAGCCTGCCGTGCTGGCCGAGACCGATGACTACGTGGCCATGGCCTCGGAGTACCAGGCGCTGGCCAGCCTGCCGGGCATCGAGAACGCCAAGGTCTGGGAACCGACCCCGGCCACCCTGTACGTCTGGGAACGCGAAGGCGCCTGACCTGCCACCGAACCACTGGAGAACCACATGAAGACGATCGACCTTTCCAGCACCTCGGTGCGAGTCCTCAACCAGTCCTTGCACGGTGAGGTGCAGGACCACGAATGGCGGGTGACCCACCCCGACGGCAAGCACAACCTGGCCGTGGGCATCAACGCCGCAGTGGCCGTGGATATCGAAGGCCACGCCGGCTACTACTGCGCCGGCATGAACCAGCAGGCCAGCGTCACCGTGCATGGCAACGTCGGTGTCGGCGTGGCCGAGAACATGATGTCCGGCTCGGTGCGGGTCAAGGGCAGCGCCTCCCAGGCCGCCGGCGCCACCGCCCACGGCGGGCTGCTGGTGATCGAGGGCGACGCCGGCGCGCGTTGCGGTATTTCAATGAAGGGCGTGGATATCGTCGTCGGCGGCAGCATCGGCCACATGAGCTGCTTCATGGGCCAGGCGGGGCGTTTGGTGGTGTGTGGCGATGCCGGCGATGCGCTGGGCGATTCGCTGTATGAGGTGCGCATCTACGTCAAGGGTGCGGTGCAGTCGCTGGGCTCGGACTGCATCGAGAAAGAGATGCGCGCCGAGCACCTGCAAGAGCTGCAAGAACTGCTGAACAAGGCCGGCCTGGACCACAAGGCTGCCGATTTCAAACGCTACGGCTCGGCTCGCCAGCTGTACAACTTCAAAGTCGACAACGCCAGCGCGTACTGATTCAGGAGCATTCCCATGAGCGAGCAATTCCCCCCGGTACTGCGTGAGTCGGCCACCTTCGATCGCCTGACCATCCAGGAAATCCAGCGTGCTGCCGAAACCGGCATCTACGACATCCGCGGTGGTGGCACCAAGCGCCGCGTGCCGCACTTCGACGACCTGCTGCTGCTCGGTGCCAGCGTGTCGCGCTACCCGCTGGAAGGCTACCGCGAGAAGTGCGGCACCGATGTGTTGCTGGGCACCCGCTTCGCCAAGAAGCCGATCCACCTGAAGATACCGGTGACCATCGCCGGCATGAGCTTCGGCGCGCTGTCGGCCAACGCCAAAGAGGCGCTTGGCCGTGGTGCGACCATCGCCGGCACCAGCACCACCACGGGCGACGGCGGCATGACGCCGGAAGAGCGCGGCCAGTCGCAACACCTGGTGTACCAGTACCTGCCGTCGCGCTACGGCATGAACCCCGATGACCTGCGCAAGGCCGATGCCATCGAGATCGTCCTCGGCCAGGGTGCCAAGCCGGGCGGTGGCGGCATGCTGCTGGGCATGAAGGTGACCGAGCGCGTGGCCGGCATGCGCACCTTGCCGATCGGCGTCGACCAACGCAGCGCCTGCCGCCACCCGGACTGGACCGGCCCGGATGACCTGGCGATCAAGATTGCCGAGATCCGCGAGATCACCGACTGGGAAAAACCCATCTACGTGAAGATCGGCGCCAGCCGCCCGTACTACGACGTAAAGCTGGCGGTAAAGGCCGGTGCCGATGTGATCGTGCTCGACGGCATGCAGGGCGGTACCGCCGCGACTCAGGAAGTGTTCATCGAGCACGTTGGCATCCCCATCTTGCCGGCCATTCCACAGGCAGTGCAGGCGCTGCAGGAAATGGGCATGCACCGCAAGGTGCAGCTGATCGTCTCCGGTGGTATTCGCAACGGTGCCGACGTGGCCAAGGCCATGGCCCTCGGGGCTGATGCGGTGGCCATTGGCACTGCGGCGTTGATCGCGCTGGGTGACAACCACCCGCGGCTGGATGCCGAACTGAAGAAGATCGGCTCGGCGGCCGGTTTCTATGACGACTGGCAAAACGGCCGCGACCCGGCCGGCATTACCACCCAGGACCCGGAACTGGCCGGGCGCCTGAACCCGGAGGAGGCCGGGCGCCGTCTGGCCAACTACCTGCGGGTGCTGGTGCTGGAGGCGCAGACCATGGCGCGGGCGTGTGGCAAGTCGCACTTGCACAACCTCGACCCGGAGGACCTGGTGGCGTTGACCGTGGAGGCTGCGGCGATGGCGCGAGTGCCTTTGGCGGGGACTGCCTGGGTGCCGGGGCAGGCGCGGTACTGAGTTATCGGTAATTGGGGCCGCTTTGCGGCCCATTCGCGGCACAAGGCCGCTCCTGCAGGGGACCGCGTCTCTGTGCCTGCGCGGCCCCCTGCAGGAGCG
>NZ_JBNRIJ010000011.1:158368-161572 GCF_053557675.1 Pseudomonas sp. XP1
GAGTGACTCCATGAAGCACCTCACCCTCGCTGTAATGTTGTTGGCCCTGACCACCCGGGCCCACGCCGCCGACCCCACCCTGGACACCGGCAACACCGCCTGGATGATCTGCGCCGCGATGTTCGTGCTGATGATGTGCATCCCGGGCCTGGCACTGTTCTACGGTGGCATGGTGCGGGCCAAGAACCTCCTCTCGGTGTTCACCCAGCTGTTCGCCGTTGCCGGGGTGATCGGCATTCTCTGGGTGCTGTTCGGCTATAGCCTGGTGGTAGACACCACCGGCATGGTCGAGGGGCAGTTGACCGTCAACAGTTTCATCGGCGGGCTGGACAAGGCGCTGATGCTGGACATCGGCCATGACAGCCTGGTCGGTAGCATCCCCGAAGGCGTGTTCGCGGTGTTCCAGCTGACCTTCGCCATCATCACCCCGGCGCTGATTGCCGGTGGTTTTGCCGAGCGCATGAAGTTCAGTGCTTCATTGCTGTTCATGGCCGCCTGGTTCGTGCTGGTGTATGCGCCGATCGCGCATATGGTCTGGGGCGGGCCGGGGGCATTGTTGGTCGACTGGGGCGTGCTGGACTTTGCCGGTGGTACCGCCGTGCATATCAACTCCGGTGTGGCAGCGCTGGCTGCGGCCTTGATGCTGGGCAAGCGCAAGGGCTACCCGCAGGTGGCCATGCCGCCGCACAACCTCGGTTTCACCCTGGTGGGCGCCGGGCTGCTGTGGGTGGGCTGGTTCGGCTTCAACGTCGGCTCGGGGCTGGCGGCCAACCAGGCGGCGGGGGTGGTGATGCTGGCGACCATGGTGGCGGCCTGTGCGGGGATTGTCGGCTGGTTGCTGACCGAGAAGGTGGCGCATGGTCGGCCGACGGCCTTGGGTGCAGCTTCAGGGGCTTTGGCAGGGTTGGTCGGGATTACCCCGGCCTGTGCATTTGTCGGGCCGCTGGGTGCGCTGGTGATCGGGCTGTTGACCGGGGCCATCTGTTTCTTTGCCGTGACCCGGTTGAAGCAGGCGCTGGGCTACGACGACAGCCTGGATGTGTTCGGCCTGCATGGCGTGGGCGGAATGGTCGGCGCAATCCTTACCGGGGTCTTTGCCGCGCCTTCGTTGGGCGGTTATGTGGAGGGTGCGTCACCCGTCGGGCAGGCATTGGTGCAATTTAAGGGGGTGGCGTTCACCTTCGTGTATTGCTTTGTAGTGAGTTGGGCGATTCTGGGGGCGATCGAGCTGACCATCGGGCTGCGGGCCAGCCGGGAAGAGGAAGAACAGGGGCTGGACCTTGCGGAGCACAATGAGCGGGCCTACAACCTCTGACTGATGTGTTGCCTGTACCGGCCTGTTCGCGGGTAAACCCGCTCACACAGGGAAAGCACATATCCGAAGACGATATCACTGTGGGAGCGGGTTCACCCGCGAAGTGGCCGGTACAGTTTGAATCAATGCCCCATGGCCACCTTGGCGCTCATCTGACGGCGACGGTAGGCGCTGTCACGGCTGGCCAGCCACCAGTACAGCGGCGAAGTAACGGCCAACCCCACCAGCCACGACAGGTCCGCTCCGTTGATATGCTCGGAAATCGGCCCGACATACAGCGGCGTGTTCATGAACGGGATCTGCACCACGATGCCCACGGCATAGGCAATCAGCGCCTGCGGGTTGTAGCGCCCGTAGATGCCGCCATCGACCTGGAAGATCGACTGGATATCGTAGTCACCCTTGTGGATGGCATAGAAGTCGATCAGGTTGATCGCTGTCCACGGCACCAGCACCACCAGCAGCACCAGCACCATGTCGACGAAGTGGCCGATGAAGTCCGCCGAGGCGAACACCGCCACCACGCAGCAGGCCGTCAGCACTACCAGCGACAGCACGGCGCGGCTCTTGGCGGTGGGGATCCAGCGGTGGGCGAAGGTTTGCACCAGGGTGATGATCGACAGCACGGCGCCATACAGGTTGAGGGCGTTGTGGCTGATCACGCTGAGCAGGAACAGCACCAGCATGATCGGGCCGAGGGTGCCGGTGGCCAGCTTGACCGCGTCCATGGTGTCCATGCCGGCCGGGATCGCCAGCACCGCCACGGCGCCGAAGATGAACGACAGGCTCGAACCCAGGGCCGAGCCCAGGTAGGTAGTCCAGAACGTCGAGCTGACCTTCACGTCCGCCGGCAGGTAGCGCGAGTAGTCCGACACGTAGGGCGCAAAGGCGATCTGCCACAGCGCCGCCAGCGACACGGTGGCCAGCCAGCCGGCCAGGTTGAAGCCGCCGCGGGTGAGAAAGTCGTCGCTTTGCACGTGGCTGAAGATGTAGCCGAAACCGACCACGATGCCGATACCCAGCACCCAGGTGCCGATGCGGTTGAGCACGTGGATGAAGCGGTAGCCGATGATGCCGATGATGCCCGAGCCCAGTGCACCGATGACGATGCCCACCGGTACCGGCACGGCATCGACCACGCCGTGCAGCGACTTGCCGGCGAGGACGATGTTGGAGGCGAAGAAGCCGATGTACATGACCCCGGCGATCACCACCACCAGCAGCGCGCCGAGCGAGCCGAACTGGGCGCGGCTCTGGATCATCTGCGGGATGCCCATCTGCGGGCCCTGGGCCGAGTGCAGCGCCATCAGTACACCACCAACCAGGTGGCCGACCAGGATGGCGACGATGCCCCACACCAGGTTCAGGTGGAACAGTTGCACACCCAGTGCACCGGTGACGATGGGCAGCGGCGCGATGTTGCCGCCGAACCACAGTGTGAACAGATCCCTTACCTTTCCATGGCGGTCTTGCGGGGGCACGTAGCCGATCGTGTGTTTTTCTATGAGGGGTGCCGAATTGGCTGCACTGGTCATGACTGACTCCAAGGCAAGGTAGGGCATCGGGAGCTGCCCGGGGGCGTGCCGGCGAAGGGCGACGCGTTCTTGTTGGAGCGATGATGCGGGGCGCGGGGATAACGAGAAATTAGTAAATATGTGCCCATAAACCTTAAAAAACCTAAGGCTGACAAAAGGTCAAGCGGAGGACGGTAGCAAGGAGGGTGCCAGGGAGCGGGAGGGCTTGGGCTAGCGGGGTTCGGACCTTGTGGAGGCGAGAGGTGGTGTGCTTTGGTGGGGCGCCGTGCACGTTTTCAGGGCAGATAAAAAGGTTGCCAGTGCCGGCCCTTTCGCGGGTGAACCCGCTCCCACAGGGGCCGCATTGATTTCAAG
>NZ_JBNRIJ010000012.1:0-10444 GCF_053557675.1 Pseudomonas sp. XP1
CTCGTTTAGCTTCAAACACTTGACTCGCTGCGATCTCTCGTAGCGGGAGGCGAATCATACAGCGTTTAGAAGCGCTGTCAACCACCATCTCAACCGCTGGCGATCATTTGATCGTAGCCCTTTCAGCTCTTTCCGAACAACCTAACTTATTGAATTTCAAGAAGTTTGTCGTTCCGATGTCGCTGGAAGTGGGGCGCATTATAAGGGGATTCGAGAGGGCGTCAACCCTTAATTTCAAGAAACTTCAATATCGATGAAAAACAAAGCGGGGAGGCCTAATCGGCCCCCCCGCTTCTGCTCACCCCTTACAAACTAGGGAAGGCAAACTGCGAAGCCTCATGGCTGGCACGTTGCGGCCAGCGCTGGGTGATCGCCTTGCGACGGGTATAGAAGCGCACACCGTCCGGGCCATAGGCATGCAGGTCCCCGAACAGCGAGCGCTTCCAGCCACCAAAACTGTGGTAGGCCACCGGCACCGGCAGCGGTACGTTCACACCGACCATGCCCACTTCTATCTCGTCGCAGAACAGGCGCGCCGCTTCACCGTCACGGGTGAAGATACAGGTACCGTTGCCATACTCGTGATCGTTGATCAGTTGCATGGCCTGCTCCAGGCTGTTCACACGCACTACGCACAGCACCGGGCCGAAGATCTCTTCCTTATAGATGCGCATCTCCGGGGTCACGTTGTCGAACAGGGTGCCGCCGACGAAGTAGCCATCCTCATTACCGGCAACACGGAAGCCACGGCCATCTACCACCAGCTTGGCGCCAGCAGCAACACCATCATCAATGTAGCCCACCACCTTGTCACGGGCAGCGGCCGTCACCAGCGGCCCCATGTCCAGGCCGCACGAGGTGCCGGCACCAATCTTCAGGGCCTTGATCTGCGGTTCCAGCTTGGCAATCAGGGCGTCAGCCACCTGGTCACCCACGCACACCGCCACCGAAATGGCCATGCAACGCTCGCCGCACGAACCGTAGGCAGCCCCCATCAGAGCGCTCACGGCATTGTCCAGGTCGGCATCCGGCATCAGCACCGCGTGGTTCTTCGCACCACCCAGGGCCTGCACACGCTTGCCGCGCTTGGTACCTTCAGCGTAGATGTACTCGGCGATCGGAGTCGAACCGACGAAGCTCAGGGCCTTCACTTCCGGCGCTTCGATCAGCGCATCCACCGCTTCCTTGTCGCCGTGCACCACGTTGAGGATGCCCTTCGGCAGGCCGGCTTCCAGCAGCAGCTGGGCGATGAACAGGGTCGAGCTCGGGTCGCGCTCGGAAGGCTTGAGGATGAAGGCGTTGCCGCAGGCAATAGCCAGTGGGTACATCCACAGCGGCACCATGGCCGGGAAATTGAACGGGGTGATACCGGCAACCACGCCCAGCGGCTGGAAGTCGGACCAGGCATCGATGTTGGGGCCGACGTTGCGGCTGTACTCGCCTTTCAGCACTTCCGGCGCGGCACAGGCGAACTCGACGTTCTCGATACCACGCTTCAGTTCGCCTGCAGCATCCTCCAGGGTCTTGCCATGCTCTTCGCTGATCATCTGCGAGATACGCGCTTCGTTCTGCTCCAGCAGTTGCTTGAAGCGGAACATCACCTGGGCGCGCTTGGCCGGTGGGGTGTTGCGCCAGGCCGGGAAGGCCGCCTTGGCAGAGTCGATCGCTTCCTGCACGGTCGCGCGGCTGGCCAGCTCGACCTTGCGCACGGCCTGGCCGGTGGACGGGTTGAAGACATCGGCGGTGCGCTCACCCTTGGTAACCAGTTCGCCGTGGATCAGGTGCTGAACAATGCTCATGCAAAACTCCAGATAAAGAAGGTTGAGGCAGGCACGCGATGTGTTCACGCACCTGCCATCAGAATCGGAAAGATCAGTCGATCAGGTTCAGGGTTTCGCCCACTGCGTCGAACAGGCGGTCCAGTTCCTGCGGCGTGGTGTTGAAGGTTGGGCCGAACTGCAGGGTGTCGCCACCGAAGCGTACATAGAAGCCTGCCTTCCACAGTTTCATCGCCGCTTCGTACGGACGCACGATGGCATCACCGTCGCGGGCAGCGATCTGGATCGCGCCGGCCAGGCCGTAGTTGCGGATATCGACGATGTTCTTGGTGCCCTTCACGCCATGCAGCAGCTTCTCGAAGTGCGGCGCCAGCTCGGCGGCGGCCTGCACCAGGTTTTCCTTCTGCAGCAGGTCCAGCGCGGCGATACCGGCGGCGCAGGCTACCGGGTGGGCCGAGTAGGTATAGCCGTGGGGGAATTCCACGGCGTACTCCGGGGTCGGCTGGTTCATGAAGGTCTGGTAGATCTCGCTGCTGGCGATCACCGCGCCCATCGGGATGGCACCGTTGGTCACCTGCTTGGCGATGCACATCAGGTCCGGGGTCACGCCGAAGGCTTCGGAACCGGTCATCGCGCCCATGCGGCCGAAGCCGGTGATCACTTCGTCGAAGATCAGCAGGATGTTGTGCTGGGTGCAGATTTCACGCAGGCGCTTCAGGTAACCCTTCGGCGGCGGCAGCACACCAGCCGAACCTGCCAGCGGCTCGACGATCACGGCAGCGATGTTGGAGGCATCGTGCAGCTCGATCAGCTTGAGCATCTCGTCAGCCAGGGCAATACCGCCCTCTTCCGGCATGCCTTTGGAGAAGGCGTTCACCGGCAGCACGGTGTGAGGCAGATGGTCGACGTCCAGCAGCTGACCGAACAGCTTGCGGTTACCGTTGACGCCACCGAGGCTGGTACCGGCGATGTTCACGCCGTGGTAGCCGCGGGCCCGGCCGATGATCTTGGTCTTGGTCGCCTGGCCTTTCAGGCGCCAGTACGCACGCACCATCTTCAGCGCGGTGTCGGCACACTCGGAACCGGAGTTGGTATAGAACACATGGTTCAGGTCGCCCGGGGTCAGCTCGGTGATCTTCTCGGCCAGCTGGAACGACAGCGGGTGGCCGAACTGGAAGGCCGGTGAATAGTCCAGGGTGCCGATCTGGCGAGCCACTGCCTCGGTGATTTCCTTGCGGGTATGCCCGGCGCCGCAGGTCCACAAGCCGGACAGGGCATCGAAGATCCTGCGCCCCTTGTCGTCGACCAGGTAGTTGCCTTCGGCCGCCACGATCAGGCGTGGGTCGCGCTGGAAGTTGCGGTTGGCGGTGTAGGGCATCCAGTGTGCATCCAGCTTGAGCTGGCTGGCGATACCGGCGGTAGCGGTTTCGGGCATGTTCATCGGCGGTTCCTCGGAAGACGATTAGGCAACGATGGATGTTGTTGCAGCTAAATTGGCACGGCGATAAAGTCTGAAAAAGCCAACATTTCTAATCTTCAGACAGGCCCTCACTAAACTAATGAGCCGACGCCCCGATCCACTTGCCCAAGTCAGCGATTTCGACATCCGCCTGCTGAAGATCTACCGCAGTGTCGTCGAGTGCGGCGGCTTCTCCGCCGCGGAAAACGTGCTGGGCATAGGCCGTTCGGCCATCAGCCAGCAGATGAACGACCTGGAGCAACGCCTCGGCCTGCGCCTGTGCCAGCGCGGCCGCGCCGGTTTCTCGCTGACCGAGGAAGGCCGCGAGGTCTACCATTCGGCGCTGCAACTGCTCAGCGCCCTGGAAAGCTTCCGCACCGAGGTCAACGGCCTTCACCAGCACTTGCGTGGCGAGCTGAACATTGGCCTGACCGACAACCTGGTGACCTTGCCGCACATGCGCATTACCCATGCATTGGCCGAACTCAAGGACCGCGGGCCCGATGTGCGCATCCAGATCCGCATGATCGCGCCCAGCCAGGTCGAGCATGGCGTGCTCGATGGCAGCCTGCATGTCGGTGTGGTGCCACAGACCAGTCCATTGTCGGGCCTCGAGTACCAACCGTTGTACAGCGAGCGCTCGCTGCTGTATTGCGCGGTCGGCCACCCACTATTCTATGCCGATGACCAGCAGATCGACGACGACCGCCTCAACAGCCAGGAGGCCATCACCCCCACCTTCCGCCTACCGGCCGAAATCCAGGCGCATTACCAGGCGCTGAACTGTACGGCCAGTGCTTCGGACCGCGAAGGAATGGCGTTTCTCATCCTTACCGGGCGCTATATCGGCTACCTGCCAGACCACTACGCCACGTTCTGGGTGCAGCAAGGCCGCTTGCGTGCCCTGAAGCCCCAGCAACGCTTCTATGACCTGAGCCTCAGCTGGGTAACGCGCAAGGGCCGGCGGCCGAACCTGGTGCTGGAAAGCTTCCTCGAAAGCCTGGCTGCGACACGCTGATGCCAGTCTGTGCCGCAAACGCTTGTCACTTCGGCACAGGCAGGTAATCTTGTCCGACAGCCGCAGCCACTGACCCGTACGGAATCGTCCATGACCCTAGAAGTCCCTGCGCATCGCCTCTCCGCCTCGGGCAAGCCCGCGGGCCGCATCCGCCAGAAGAACGAACAGGCCATTATCCAGGCCGCCGAAGACGAGTTCGCCCGCCATGGTTTCAAGGGCACCAGCATGAACACCATCGCCCTCAAGGCGGGGTTGCCCAAGGCCAACCTGCATTACTACTTCACCAACAAGCTGGGCTTGTACATTGCCGTGCTCAGCAACATCATCGAGTTGTGGGACAGCACCTTCAACGCCTTGAGCGTCGACGACGACCCGGGCGAAGCCCTGAGCCAGTACATCCGCACCAAGATGGAGTTCTCTCGGCGCAACCCGCAAGCTTCACGGATCTTCGCCATGGAGGTGATCAGCGGCGGTACCTGCCTGAGCGAATACTTCAGTGCCGACTACCGCGAATGGTTCCGCGGCCGGGCCGCGGTGTTCCAGGCCTGGATCGAAGCCGGCAAGATGGACCCGGTCGACCCGGTGCACCTGATCTTCCTGCTGTGGGGCAGCACCCAGCACTATGCCGACTTCGCCACCCAGATCTGCCAGGTCACCGGCCGCAGCCGCCTGACCAAGCAGGACATGGAGGACGCGAGCAACAATCTTATCCACATCATTCTGAAGGGCTGCGGTATCAAGCCGGCTGCCTGATCGTCATTTATGCCTTCTACCCTGCTCGACCTCTGCGAGTACCGCGAGGAAATCCGCAAAAGCCGCTTCATCACCCTCGCCGGGCCGATCAGCAGCGCCGCCGACGCGATGAGTTTCATCGAACGCCACAGCGACCTGGCCGCCACTCACAACTGCTGGGCCTGGAAACTTGGCGCCCAGTACCGCAGCAGCGATGACGGCGAACCTGGTGGTACCGCGGGGCGGCCAATCCTCGCAGCCATCGAAGCGCAGGACTGCGACCAGGTGGTGGTGCTGGTGATCCGCTGGTACGGCGGCATCCAGCTGGGCACCGGCGGCCTGGCCAGGGCCTATGGCGGCGGTGCCAACAAGTGCCTGCAACAGGCACCCAAGCGGCTGCTGGTGCAGCGCAGCGAATTCACCTGCAGTTGCAGTTTCAGCGAACTGGCGCTTGTGAAGTTGCGTCTGGCCGAGGTTGACGGCCTGGTCCTGGATGAGCAGTTCACCGCCAATGGCGTGGACCTGCTCATTGCACTGGGTGACGCCCACCTGGCGCCACTGCAGCAGCAGTTGGCCGACCTGAGCCGTGGGCGCATTCTGCTCGAAGCACGTTGACCATTGCCCACAGCAACTGTGGGCCGGCCTGTGGATAAGCTTTGGGCATGTGCCTGCAGCCTAGCGTTTTCAAGGCTTGTAGATCTTTGATCATATTTTGATCACCTTTGATGACAGGCCCAAACTGCGGAAAGCCCGAAAGTTATCCCCATACCGCGGCCAAGCGATGCCGTTTGCGGCGCACCGCGCTTGCACACAATAACTGTGGACCAGCCTGTGGATAACCCGTGCGCCAACAGGCGAGACGCCCGCCCACACAAGGGCACGGGGCGGATGTTCATTTTTTAGCCAACTCGCATGACGGGGCTGCTTTGCAGACCTTACGCGCCACCGAGTTGTATCTCGTAGACGCAGCCTTGTGTCGCCATCGCCGCAATGCAGCTCCAGTTGAATTATCCTCAAATCCTTTTCCTACATTTCTAAAGGAATGTTCCTATGGCTAATTCACGAACAGCCATCATCATCGGCGCGTCGCGCGGGCTCGGCCTTGGCTTGGTGGAACGTCTGCACGAAGACGGCTGGAACATCACCGCCACCGTGCGCAACCCACAGCAGCCAGGCGCCTTGGCAAATGTGCCCGGCGTGCACATCGAACAGCTGGAAATGAACGACACGGCTCAGCTGGATGCCCTGAAGCAGCGCTTGCAAGGCCAGGTGTTCGACTTGGTGTTCGTCAACGCCGGGGTCATGGGCCCCTTGCCGCAAAACCTGGAGACGGTGCAGAACAAGGACATCGGCGATCTGTTCATGACCAACGCCGTGGCGCCAATTCGCGTGGCCCGTCGCTTGGTCGGCCAGATACGTGAAGGTAGCGGCGTGCTGGCCTTCATGAGCTCGATTCTAGGCAGCGTGACTATTCCTGACAGCGGCGAAGTCTGCCTTTACAAGGCCAGCAAGGCGGCGCTGAACTCGATGATCAACAGCTTCGTCGTCGAGCAACAACGCCCTGATCTGTGCGTGCTGGCCATGCACCCGGGCTGGGTGAAAACCGACATGGGCGGCGAAAACGCCGATATCGACGTGCTGACCAGTACCCGCGGCATGATTGATCAGATCAATGCGCAAAGCGGCAAGGGTGGTCTGCGCTTCATCAACTACAAGGGCGAACCTTTGATCTGGTGATTCACCGGGTCGCAGCCTGGCCGGGCGCAATGCCCGGCCAGGCTCTGTAGAATGGCGGCAACCGTATTTGATCGAGATGACCCACTATGTATGACTGGTTGAACGCCCTGCCCAAGGCCGAACTGCACCTGCACCTGGAAGGCTCGCTGGAGCCCGAGCTGCTGTTCGCCTTGGCCGAGCGCAACAAGATCGCCCTGCCCTGGGCAGATGTGGAAACCTTGCGCGGTGCCTACGCCTTCAACAACCTGCAGGAGTTCCTGGACTTGTATTACCAGGGCGCCGACGTGCTGCGTACCGAGCAGGACTTCTACGACCTGACCTGGGCCTACCTGCAACGCTGCAAGGCTCAGAACGTTATCCACACCGAACCGTTCTTCGACCCGCAGACCCATACCGACCGCGGTATCCCCTTCGAAGTGGTGCTCAACGGTATCAACCAGGCGCTCAGGGACGGTCGCGAACAATTGGGCATCAGCAGCGGCCTGATCCTCAGCTTCCTGCGCCACCTCAGCGAAGATGAGGCGCAGAAAACCCTCGACCAGGCCCTGCCGTTCCGCGATGCGTTCATCGCCGTTGGCCTGGACAGCTCGGAAATGGGCCACCCGCCGAGCAAGTTCCAGCGCGTGTTCGACCGTGCCCGCAGTGAAGGCCTGGTCGCCGTTGCCCATGCTGGCGAGGAAGGCCCGCCCGAGTACATCTGGGAAGCCCTGGACCTGCTGAAGGTCAAGCGTATCGACCACGGTGTGCGCGCCATCGAGGACGAGCGCCTGATGCAGCGCATCATCGACGAGCAGATCCCGCTCACGGTGTGCCCGCTGTCGAACACCAAGCTGTGCGTGTTCGACCACATGAACCAGCACAACATCCTCGACATGCTCGAGCGCGGCGTGAAGGTAACGGTCAACTCTGACGACCCGGCCTACTTCGGTGGCTATGTCACCGAAAACTTCCACGCCCTGTACACGCACCTGGGCATGACCGAAGACCAGGCCCGTCGCCTGGCCCAGAACAGCCTGGATGCCCGGCTGGCCTGAGTGACCTGACGCCGGCATGACGGTGTCGCGGTCAACCGACCTGCAACGTCGGCACGCGGGCAATGCGATTGATTTGCTGGATACCCAGCGCAGAGATATGCAATGCCCGCGAGTCCTCGGCTTCGCGCATCCAGCCAGACTGCAGGAACAGCCGGAACAAGGCCTGCCCCAGCACGCCCCCCAGGTGCGGCCCCTGGTCGTTCCACTCGGTGCAGCGGCAGATCACACAGCCACGTTGCTGATTTGGCGCCAAGGCATCGATGTAGACCCCGACCAAAGCCAACTGCGTCCGCCCCTCCTCGCTTACCATCAGCTGTCGACCACTACCCTCCAACCAGCCGGCCACCACCAGACGGTGATACAGCTCACCGGCCAGTTCCCCGCCCAAGTGATCGCCACAGCGACGCGCCCTGCGTATCGACATGGGCAGCGGTGATACCGGCGCCTTGGCCCGCTCCCCCCTGGCGTTCTCCAGCTGGACACTGGCCAGGGCCTCCACCGCTGCCCCGACTTGTGGGGTGGCCAGCCGGAAGTAACGCTTGCGGCCCCGTGCTTCATGCCGGAGCAAACCGGCCGACGACAACAATGAAAGGTGTGCGCAGGCAGATGACGAGGTCAGGCCTGTCATTACCGCGAGCTCGTTGGCCAGCCGCGGCGTGCCGTCGATCAGTGCCCACAGCATGGCACTGCGCTTGGGGTCGGCCATCAGGCTGGCAATCTGGCTGATACTGCTGGCTGCGTTCATGTCCCTGTAACTCCCTGCAAGTTCACTGTGTGGATGCGATGGCCACCCCTGGCAGGGAAGCGCCTCTCGCTGGCACTGGCCTGGTTCGCCAGTATAAGCCGCAAAAAACGCCATTCAGGCAGCACAGCGCGGAGGCACCACCGGCAAAAAAACACTGGGTATGCCTACCCATGGCAAGCAGTGAAACAGTGCGTGAAACCTGTCCGGACCGCGCGGGCAAGCAGCCAGGCCCACATGGCGGGAACAAGGGAGCGACAGGCGGAAAAAACACCGGATGCATCTTCGGACGCGGCCGACAACCAATTTCCACAAATAACGCAAGCCAAAGCGAAGGTTCCACCTGCTTGCGGGCATTGCGCCCCGAGCAGGAAAAACAGGTAGAAAACGTTCTTGGCGACCGTCAGTCAGGACACTGATTCAGGTCATGGCAGGCCGAAGGTGCAGCGCTACACTTCATCCGCTCTCCCCCCTTTGGAGGTATGCCGCGATGAAAATTGTCGTCAGTGCGTCGAGCCGAAACCCCGCCTGCCCCTGGCAGGTCCAGCTCGATCAACACGTGGTCAGTTTCCGCAGCGAGGCCGAAGCGCGCGCCTTCGTCGCCACGCTGGAAACCCGGTTGCAGGCACCTCACCCGCTTATGCGGGAGCCTTGGCCGGCAACCGTCGGGTCAGCAGCGCGACACTGACCACCAGCGCCCCACACAGGCTGATCACCAGCGCCATCGGCACCGCACTGCCATCATGCAGCAGCCCGACCAGCGCTGCGGCACCGGCAGCGACGCTGAACTGCAGGCAGCCCATCAGCGCCGAGGCACTACCGGCCCGTGCGCCCTGCCCGCTCATGGCACAGGCAGCGGCATTGGGGATGATACAGCCGAGGCTGGAAATGCAGACGAACAGCGGAACCAACAATGGCCACAGCTGAGTTGGCCGCATTGCCGCCACACCCAGCAACGCCAGGCCCGCAGCCAGGTAAAGCCACACAGCACGCGCCAGCAGGAACGCTGGCCCGCGCTTGGCCAGCAAGCGTGCATTAACCTGTGCCACCAGGATAAAGCCGGCGGCATTGGTACCGAACAACCAGCCGTAATGCTCGGCTGGCACGCCGTAGAGCTTGATGAACACGAAAGGTGAGCCGGCGATGTAGGCAAACATGCCGGCGATGGCGATACCACCGGTCAGGGCATGGCCGACGAATACCCGGTCAGCGAAGAGGCGCAGGTACTGGCGCAAGGCGCCAGACAGCGGTTGCCGCGGTATGTGCTCGGGCAAGCTTTCCGGCAGGCCCAGGCTGACCGCCAGCAGGCAGCCGGCACTGAACAGGCTCAGGGCGAGGAAGATGGATTGCCAGCCGGCCACGTTCACCAGCACCCCGCCCAGCATTGGTGCCAGGATTGGCGCCAGGCCCATTACCAGCATCAACTGCGAGAACACCTTGGCCGAGGCCACCGGGTCGCACTTGTCACTGACGATGGCCCGCGACAACACCATCCCGGCGCAACCGCCCAATGCCTGGACGAAACGCGCCAGCACCAAGGTGTCGAGGTTGGGAGCATAGGCACAGGCCAGTGACGCAAGGGTGAACAGGGTCACCCCGAACATCAGCGGCTTGCGCCGGCCAAAGCGGTCAGCCACCGGCCCGTAGGCCAGTTGCCCGATGGACAGGCCGAGAAAGTAGGCGGCCAAGGTGGCCTGAACGTGTTTTTCATCGGTGGCGAACGCCTGTGCCATGGCCGGGAAGGCGGGCAGGTAAAAGTCGATCGCCAAAGGCCCGAACGCACTGAGTGCGCCCAGGATGAGCACCATTCGCAGGTTCATCAGGAATCCATAGCAGGCTAAGCAAGTGCTCGATTCTACCTGCTGTGGGCCCTATCGACATGAAAACATTTGCAACAACTTCAAGGGCTGCCGCGGTCTCTGTGGGAGCGGGCGTGCCCGCGAA
>NZ_JBNRIJ010000012.1:10562-20806 GCF_053557675.1 Pseudomonas sp. XP1
CCTTCATCGCGAATGGCCGTGAGGATCTGCTCCTGAGCCAACTCGCTCTGCACCCGTACCTGCCTGGCCGCCAGGTCGACCTCCACCTTGGCCGCGGCATCCTGCTCCTGCACCGCCCGGGTCACGGCTTTCACGCAATGGCCGCAGGTCATGCCTTGTACATTGAACACTTGCATGGGGTTACCTCCTTCAGGTTTTGCACGAGTCTCAAGCTTGCCATCGGGGCAAGGTCAAGACCTGTCGACAACAGCCGGGGTGGAAATCCGCGCGCGCGTCGGCCAAGCTGCGCCTTTGATGATCACGCAAGCAGGAGATTTTTCATGTTCAGGGCAGCATTGGGCGTTGTCGGGCTATTGAGCACGCTGGCTGCAGTGCCACCGGCCAGTGCCGAGGGCAATTCGGACTACAGCGTGCTGATCATTTCCCGGGAGCGCCTGGAAGTGGCCACCAGTTGCGAAATCGGCATCTACCTCAACGACCAGCTCTCCGGGCGCGTGTTCCAGGAGCAATCCACCTCATTCAACCTGCCGCCCGGCCCGGTGGACGTGCGTCTGCGCCTGCTGCCCGGGCAAATGCCCGGCTGCGCTGCGGGCGTCGAGGACCAACGCAGCACACGACTGAACCTGCAGGCGGGCCAGATCAACAAATACCGCATCGCCATGGGGCAATATGGGCTGGAGTTGAAGCGAGCCGGCCTGGGCTATTGACCTTACCTGCGTGGCAAGGTTGATGCTGGAGGCCTGTCCAAGGAGGAGAGCCATGCCCGCATCCACCACATACGACCTGCCGATCTCCGGCATGACCTGCGCCAGCTGTGCCGGCCGGGTCGAGCGCGCCCTGCGCAAAGTCACCGGCGCTGAACAGGTCAGCGTCAACCTCGCCACCGAACAGGCCCGGGTCCAGGCCCCGGCCAATAGCTTGCCCGCCCTGGTCGACGCCGTACGCGAAGCCGGCTATGGCGTACCTACCCGCACCGTCGAACTGCAGATTGGCGGCATGACCTGCGCCAGTTGCGTCGGCCGCGTAGAGCGCGCCCTCGGCAAGCTGCCGGGTGTTGAACAGGTCAGCGTCAACCTGGCCAGCGAACGCGCGCACCTCGAAGTGCTGGCGGCCCTCGACGACAACCTGCTGATCGACGCCGTGCAAAAGGCCGGCTACAGCGCCAGCCTGCCGCAAACCGCAAGGGACGATCAGAACGCTGCACAACGCCGCCTGCGTAACGAACGCCTGGCGGTCGGCGCAGCCTTGCTGCTAGCCCTGCCGTTGGTGGTGCCCATGCTGGTGCAGCCGTTTGGCGTGCACTGGATGTTGCCAGCGTGGGTGCAGTTCCTGCTGGCCACACCGGTGCAGTTCATTCTTGGCGCGCGGTTCTACGTGGCTGCCTGGAAGGCCGTGCGCGCCGGTACCGGCAACATGGACCTGCTGGTGGCCCTGGGCACCAGCGCCGGCTATGGCCTGAGCCTGTACCAGTGGGCGCAGGCCCCCGCCGGCATGGCCCCTCACCTGTACTTCGAAGCCTCGGCCGTGGTGATTGCCCTGGTGCTGCTGGGCAAGTACCTGGAAAGCCGTGCCAAACGCCAGACCGCCAGCGCCATCCGTGCCCTCGAAGCCCTGCGCCCGGAACGGGCCGTGCGTCTGGTCGATGGCCGGGAAGAAGACGTGGCCATTGCCCAGCTGCGCCTCGGCGATCTGGTACTGGTCAAACCCGGCGAGCGCTTCCCAGTCGATGGTGTGGTGGAAGAGGGCAGCAGCCATGCCGATGAAGCCCTGATCAGCGGCGAGAGCCTGCCGGTGCCCAAGCAGCCCGGCGACAGCGTCACCGGTGGCGCCATCAACGGCGAAGGCCGGCTGCTGGTACGCACCCAGGCACTGGGTACCGAAACCGTGCTGGCACGCATCATCCGCCTGGTAGAAGACGCGCAGGCGGCCAAGGCACCGATCCAGAAGCTGGTCGACCGGGTCAGCCAGGTATTCGTCCCGGCCGTGCTGGTACTGGCGCTGATCACCCTGTTCGGCTGGTGGCTGGCCGGCGCGCCACTGGAAACCGCGTTGATCAACGCCGTCGCCGTACTGGTCATCGCCTGCCCCTGCGCCCTCGGCCTGGCCACACCTGCAGCGATCATGGCTGGCACCGGGGTCGCCGCCCGCCATGGCATCCTGATCAAGGACGCCGAAGCCCTGGAGCGCGCCCATGCGGTCAACCGCGTAGTGTTCGACAAGACCGGCACCCTCACTTCCGGCAGCCCGCGCGTTGTCCACAGCCAGGCGCAGGTGGGCAGCAACGCCGACCTGCACCGACTTGCCGGTGCCCTGCAGCGCGGCAGCGAACACCCGCTGGCCAAGGCGGTACTGGATGCCTGCGCCGAGCAGGGCTTGGACGTGCCTGGCGTTGTCGACAGCCAGTCGCTGACCGGGCGTGGTATCGCCGGGCGCGTGGAAGGCCGCGAGCTGGCCTTGGGCAACCGCCGCCTGCTCGACGAAAGCGCCCTGCCACCCGGCGACCTGGCCGCCAAGGCCCAGGCCTGGGAAGCCGAGGGGCGTACCCTGTCATGGCTGATCGAGCGCGGCGCACAGCCGCGGGTGCTGGGCCTGTTCGCCTTTGGTGACAGCCTCAAGCCCGGCGCCGCGCAGGCGATCGATACCCTGCACGCGCAACACATCAGCAGCCACCTGCTGACCGGCGACAACCGCGGCAGCGCCAAAGTGGTGGCCGATGCCCTGGGCATCGACGACGTGCATGCCGAAGTGCTGCCGGCCGACAAGGCCGCGACCGTGGCAGCACTCAAGCATGATGGCGTGGTCGCCATGGTCGGTGATGGCATCAATGATGCGCCGGCGCTGGCGGCCGCCGATATCGGCATTGCCATGGGTGGCGGTACCGATGTGGCCATGCAGGCCGCCGGCATCACCCTTATGCGCGGCGACCCACGCCTGGTACCGGCCGCCCTGGAGATCAGCCGCAAGACCTATGCGAAGATCCGCCAAAACCTGTTCTGGGCGTTCATCTATAACCTGATCGGCATCCCACTGGCCGCACTGGGTTATCTCAACCCGGTGCTGGCCGGCGCTGCCATGGCCCTGTCCAGCGTCAGCGTGGTGAGCAACGCGCTGTGGCTCAAGGTGTGGAAACCCACCAGCAACACCCAGGAGGCTCCATGAACATCGGCCAGGCCGCCCGCCGCAGCGGGCTCAGCACCAAGATGATCCGTTACTACGAGTCCATCGGCTTGCTCAAGCCCGCCACGCGTAGCGACAGCGGCTACCGCCTGTACCAGGCGGAAGACTTGCACAGCCTGGCCTTCATCAAGCGCTCACGCGACCTTGGCTTTTCCCTCGAGGAGGTCGGCAAGTTGCTGACCCTTTGGCAGGACCGCCAGCGTGCCAGCGCCGATGTGAAAGCGCTGGCCATGCAACACATCGATGAGCTGAACCGACGCATCGAAGAGTTGGTCAGCCTTCGTGACACCCTCGGTGAGCTGGTTTCCCACTGTCAGGGAGACGACCGCCCGGACTGCCCGATTCTCAAGGACCTGGCCAACGGCGCTGCGGATGGCTGCTGCCACTGAACTGCCCGCAGCCCTTTGGTATGCCATATACGTCCAAACACGACCGAATAGTCACCAAAGACGACTTTACCTAGTAATTACGGGCTTTTTTCCTACATAAAACCCGGATCATGCCGATGCAATAGCTACCTGCCTCGTGTGTCGATAATTAAAAAATCCGGGAGCGTCGATGAACATCAAACAGAAACTGACCTGGGCATTCGCGGTCATCGCCGGCTTGCCCATCGTCCTCGTGGCCACGCTGGTGGTCCTCAACCTGCGCGGCGAAGCCCGCGACGGATTCCTCGAAGGCAGCAGCCGGGAAATCCGCCAGGTCAGCAACGCGATGAACATCTTCTTCCAGGGCATCAACCAGAACGTCGAGTACATGGCTGCGCAACCGCTGGTCGCCGCCACGGGCAGCGAGCTGAACAAATACATGAGCGCTACCCCGTCCTACGAACTGGGTGACCAGGCCAGCAAGCTGCTCGACTTCATGACCCGCCTGGCCAATGCGCATCCCAGCTATGCGTACATGTCCTATGGGGTGAGTGACGGCGGTTACGTTGGCTGGCCGGCCGGGCAAAAATTCGTCAATTACGACCCACGCACCCGCCCCTGGTACCAGCTGGCCATGGCCAACCCTGGCAAGACCTTGCGTACCGGCGCCTACTACTGGGCTGCCGACGACGCCGTGCTGGTCAGCACCGTGCGCACCGTCGCCAACCAATTGGGCAACCCCGGCGGCGTAGTCAACGTCGACGTCTCGCTCAAAGGCCTCACCGAAATCGTCCAGCAGATCAAGCTGGGCGAAAGCGGCTACGTGCTACTGGTGGAAAACAACGGCAACGTACTGGTCGACCCTCGTGACGCCAAGCATAACTTCAAGCAACTGGCGAGCTTTGGCGAGGGGTACGCCGAGCTGGCCAAGCACGGCAAGGGGCTGGCCGAAGTGGAGCTGAATGGCGTGCGCTACATGGCCAACATCTACCCGGACGAACAGCTGGGCTGGACCCTGATCGGCCTGATCGAACAAAGCGAAGTGATGCAGACCACCACCCGCCTGACCTGGTTGATCGGCGTGGTGGCCCTGGTACTGGCTGCGTTGTTCGCTGTGGTCGGTGCCACCTTCGCCAAGCTGATCGTGCGCCCGATCAATAGCGTAACCAGCGGCCTGGAAGATATCGCCCAGGGCGAGGGCGACCTGACCCGCAACCTGGAAATCCGTGGCCGCGACGAAACCGCGCAACTGGCCAGTTGGTTCAACCAGTTCCTCGGTGCCATTCGCAGCCTGATCCAGCACATCAGTGCTGCCGCCAGCAAGATCCTCAGCACTTCCAGCAGCTCGACCCGCGTTTCCAGCGATATGGCCGAAGCCGCAGGCCGCCAGCGCGAAGCGGTAGACATGGTCTCCACCGCCTTCCACGAAATGGTCGCCACCGCCAACGAAGTGGCACGTTCCTGCAGCCAGGCGGCGCAGTCGGCCGACAGCGGCCAGCAACAGGCCCGCGAAGGCCAGCAGCAGATCGATGCCGCGGTACATAGCGTCGACCGCCTGAGCCAGGAGATCGAGCAATCGGCGCAGTCGATCCAGCAGCTGGAGCGTGACAGCAACGCCATCCAGTCGATCCTCGGCACCATTCGGTCGATTGCCGAACAGACCAACCTGCTGGCGCTCAACGCCGCCATCGAAGCGGCCCGTGCCGGCGAGCAGGGGCGTGGCTTTGCCGTGGTCGCCGACGAGGTGCGGGCGCTGGCCAAACGTACTGCCGACTCCACGGCCGAGATCGACGGCCTGCTTGGCAACCTGGCCAGCCGCACTGCCGAAGTAGCCGCACAGATGCACGCCAGCCTGGAGGTTTCGCAGCAGTCGGTGAGCCGCATCGGCCTGGCCCGTGACAGCTTCGGGCAGATCCGCGAGTCGGTGGATGTGATCCGTGACATGAACACCCAGATCGCCACGGCGGCCGAAGAGCAGCACCAGGTGGCCGAGGACATCAACCGTCATATCAGCCAGATTCATGGCGATGCGCAGTTGGTGGCGGAACTGGCCCAGGCGGCGCGGATGGATTCGGAGAGCCTGGCCGGGTTGTCCAATGAGCTGGATGCGCTGGTGCGCAGGTTCCGTACCTGATTGATACATTGCCTGTACCGGCCCTATCGCCGGCAAGCCGGCTCCCACAGGGACTGCACAGGCCCTGAGAGCAGTGGGATCCTGTGGGAGCTGGCTTGCCGGCGATAGGGCCGGTGCAGGCAAACAATGCCTGATTGCCTAAAGCTTCAATTCCCCTGGCGTCGCGCCGAACAATTGCTTGAACGCTGCAATGTAAGCCGAGGTGGAGTCATATCCACACCCCAACGCCGCCTCGGTCACACTTTCCCCCGACTCCAGCAACGCCAGCGACGACAACAGCCGCATACGCTGCCGCCAGTTGCGAAAACTCAAGCCCGTCTCCCGCTGGAACAGCCGCATCAGCGTCTTCTCCGAGCACCCCAACTCTCGCGCCCACTGCTGCAAGGTCTGCGACTGATCCGGGGCAGCGATCAGACCATTGCACAGCGCCAGCAGCCCCGGGTGCCGTGGTAGTGGCAACGAAAAACCGACTTCGGGCAGCATGCGCAACTGGTCGAGCAGCACCGCCACCAGCCGCGACTCGGCACTGTCCCCCTCCGGGTAGTCTGCCGGGAACAGGCAGAACTGCTTGATCAGTTCGCGCGCCAGCGGAGTCACTTCCAGTACCCGGCATTGCTCCGGTGCCCACGGGCAGGCATCCCGGCGCACGTAAAGGCTGCGCATTTCGGCCTGCATGGAGGTGACCACTTCGTGTTCGGCATCGGCTGGGATCCACACGCCCCACTGGGGCGGGGCGAAGTAGCTGCCTTCGTGGGTATACACCCCGAGGACGCCGCTGATGGCGTAGGAAAACTGCACCCAGTCGTGCTGGTGGCGGGTGGTCCAGGAGCCGGCGCCAAGGCTTTCGGCTCGTGCATAGAGCGGTCTGGGCAGGTGATCCAGCGCCGGAATGGGGCGGGGGTGTCCGATGATGGGCATGGCGGTTTCTTGTAGTTCTGACCAGACAAGCCTAACAGCTCATCGCTCGACGATGACGGTCACCCCCTGCCCACCCGCTGCACAGATCGAAATCAACCCCCGCCCCTTCCCCACCCTCGCCAGCAACTTGGCCAGGTTGGCCAATATCCGCCCCCCGGTCGCGGCAAACGGGTGCCCGGCCGCCAGCGAACTGCCCTTGACGTTGAGCTTGCTGCGGTCGATCGCCCCGAGCGGCGCATCCAGCCCCAACCGCTCACGGCAATAATCGGCATCTTCCCAAGCCTTGAGCGTGCACAGCACCTGGGCAGCAAAGGCTTCGTGAATCTCGTAATAGTCAAAGTCCTGCAGCGTCAGGCCATTGCGCGCCAGCAGCCGCGGCACCGCATACACCGGCGCCATCAACAGCCCTTCGCGACCAGTAACGAAATCCACCGCAGCGGTTTCACCATCGACCAGATAGGCCAGCACCGGCAGCCCCTGCTGCTCGGCCCATTCCTCGCTGCCCAGCAACACCAGCGAAGCACCATCGGTCAGCGGTGTGGAGTTGCCGGCCGTCAGCGTGCCCTGCCCGCTGCGGTCGAAGGCTGGCTTGAGCTTGGACAATTGTTCCAGGGTCAGGTCGGGGCGCAGGTTGTTGTCACGGGTCAAAGACAGAAACGGCGTCAGCAGGTCATCCTCCCACCCTTCGGCGTACGCGGCAGCCAGCGCCTGGTGGCTGAGCAATGCCAGCTCGTCCTGTTCGGCACGGCCAATGCGCCAGGCCTGGGCCATGCGTTCGCAATGTTCGCCCATCGACAACCCTGTGCGCGGCTCGCCGTTGCGCGGCAATTCAGGTTTCAGGTGGTGAGGGCGCAGCTTGAGGAATGGCTTGAGCCGCTCGCCCAGGTTTTTGCCACGGTTGGCCTGCAGCAGGATATGGCGCAGGCCTTCGTTGACTGCAATCGGCGCATCGGAGGTTGTGTCCACGCCGCCGGCAATGCCGCAGTCGATCTGCCCCAAGGCAATCTTGTTGGCCACCAGCAACGCCGCCTCCAGCCCGGTGCCGCAGGCTTGCTGGATATCGTAGGCCGGCGTCTGCGGCGACAGCCGCGAGCCCAGCACGCACTCACGGGTCAGGTTCATGTCACGCGAGTGCTTGAGCACCGCACCGGCAACCACTTCCCCAATGCACAACCCATGCAGGCAGTAGCGTTCGATCAGCCCTTCGAGGGCGACGGTGAGCATCGCCTGGTTGCTGACCGTGGCGTAGGCGCCATTGGAGCGGGCGAAGGGAATTCGGTTACCGCCCAGGATCGCGACCCGGCGAAATGAACGCATGCGCTTGTTCCTCCTGAAACAATTTGATCCGTACAGCCTAGGTGTTTTTACCGCATTCGAACGACCTTGCCACAAAGTTGGTCCACACTTTCAAGCTTGCCTTCCGGGAGACCCACTCATGAGCGATCGCTACCTCGGCTTTGCCAACTCCAACCTCGGCCGCCGTCTTGTGGATGCCCTTGGCCTGCCACGCCCGGCGCCGCTGGAGCGCTGGCAGGCCGGCCGCCTGCGCCCGGTCGAAGGTGCCCTGGTACTGGGTGGCGGGCCACTGGCTAGCCAGGTCGAAGCCATTGCCCCGCGGCTGACCGACACGCTTTACCGCTTCAATACCGACAACCTCCGGGCCGAGGCGTGGGTGGCAGGCCTGGGGCCGAAGATCAAGGCCGTGGTATTCGATGCCAGCCACCTGTCCGACAGCGATGCGTTGAAGCAGTTGCGCGAATTTTTTCAGCCTCTGCTGCGCAGCCTGGTACCGTGCGCCCATGTAGTGTTGCTGGGCCGCGCACCAGAAGGCCTCGACGACCCGTTGGCCAGCATTGCCCAACGGGCCCTGGAAGGCTTCAGCCGCTCGCTGGCCAAGGAATTGCGCAACGGTGCGACCGCGCAGTTGCTGTATGTCGGCCCCGGCGCGGAAGACCAGCTGGAAGGGGCCCTGCGCTTCTTCCTCTCGCCCAAAAGCGCCTTCATCTCCGGCCAGGTGCTGCGCCTGCATGCCTGCGCCAGCCAGGTCGAGGACTGGACTCGGCCGCTGGCTGGGCGCCGCGCCCTGGTGACCGGTGCCGCGCGCGGCATCGGCGCCGCCATTGCCGAAACTCTGGCCCGGGACGGTGCCGACGTACTGCTGCTGGATGTGCCGCAAGCCAGCCAGGACCTCGACGCCCTGGCCGCGCGCCTGGGTGGCAAGGCGCTGCCCCTGGACATCAGCGCCGGCGACGCGGCAACGCAACTGCTTGCGGCCCTGCCCGACGGCATCGACATCGTGGTGCACAACGCCGGTATCACCCGCGACAAGACCCTGGCCAACATGACCCCGGAATACTGGGACGCGGTGCTGGCGGTCAATCTCAAGGCACCGCAGGTGCTGACCCAGGCGCTGTACGACAACGGCGCCCTGGGTGAAAACGCGCGTATCACCCTGCTGGCCTCGGTCAGCGGCATCGCCGGCAACCGTGGGCAGGCCAACTATGCCGCAAGCAAGGCTGGGTTGATCGGCCTGGCACAGGCATGGGCGCCCCGGCTCGCCGAGCGCGGCGGCAGCATCAATGCCGTGGCCCCCGGTTTCATCGAAACCCACATGACCGCCGCCATGCCGATGGGCCTGCGCGAAGCAGGGCGACGCTTGAGTTCGCTTGGCCAGGGCGGCCGCCCGCAGGATGTCGCCGAAGCCATCGCCTGGCTCAGCCAGCCGGGCTCCGGTGCAGTCAACGGCCAGGTGCTGCGGGTATGCGGCCAGGCCTTGATGGGGGCCTGAACATGAGCCGACACTGGCACGATCTGCACAGCCCGGCTTCGCGCGCCAGCCTTTACCTGCGCGCGGCCAGCAAGCGCACCATCAGCGGCGACCAGTTGCCGGATGACGGCCTGCGCTGTTTCATCCGCGTCCAGCCGGGCAACCTGGCCGCCTATCGACGGCTGTGCCACTTCACCGACGATGGCCGCCTGCCGGGTACTTATCCACATGTCATGGCGTTCGCGCTGCAGTTGCAGTTGATGACCGCGCCCAACTTCCCCTTCCCGCTGCTCGGCCTGGTGCACCTGCACAACCGCATCGAAGTGCTTCGCCCACTGGGCGGTGTCGAAGGGCTGCGCTTTGCGGTGCATGCAGGCAATCTGCAAGCGCATGCCAAGGGCGGCACCTTCGATCTGGTCACCGAAGCCGAAGACGGCATCGGCCTGCTCTGGCGCGAGACCAGCCGCATGCTGGTGCGCGGGCTGAAGCTTGAAAGCGAGGCAGGTGAGCCTGCCAAGGACGAACCGCAAGCGCTGCCGGAGGCGACCCGCTGGTACGCCGACAGCGATATTGGCCGGCGTTATGCCAAGGTCTGCGGGGACTACAACCCGATCCACCTCAGCGCAGCCAGTGCGCGGCTGTTCGGCTTCCCCACGGCCATTGCCCATGGCATGTGGAGCAAGGCCATGGCCCTGGCGGCACTGCGCGGGCACCTGCCGCACAGTGGCTATGCCTTCGAGGTGGATTTCCGCAAACCGGTGCGATTGCCATCGGAGGTGGTGCTGGGTGCCAGTGAGGCGGGGACCATGGGAGAGCTGCGGCTGGATGGGCATGGAGGGGTGCTGCATATGGTCGGGCGCTGGGCCCCTCTGTAGGAGCG
>NZ_JBNRIJ010000012.1:20956-25124 GCF_053557675.1 Pseudomonas sp. XP1
TGCCTCTCCTGGCGGTATACGCTTGCTTTGCATCGGGCCTGCGCAGAAGCTATGCAGCATTAGGAGATCCCCGATGAACCTGCAAGAACTCACCCAACGCCTGCACCAGATCCGCGACAACAACGACTGGCGTGGCTTCCACAGCCCGAAGAACCTGGCCATGGCCGCCAGCGTCGAAATGGCCGAACTGGTGGAAATCTTCCAGTGGCTGAGCGAAGACCAATCACGCCAGCTGCCCGCCGACAAGCTAGCCCACGCAGGCCAGGAAATCGGCGATGTGGTGCTCTATCTGTTGCTGCTGTGCAGCGAACTGGGCCTGGACATGGACCAGGTGGTGCGCGCCAAGCTGGCCGACAGCGAGAGGCGCTTCGCCCGATGAACGACCGTCACTTCGATGAGCTGGCCACCCGCTTTGCCGAAAAAATCTACGGCGGCGCCAAAGGCGCCATCCGCCTGGCCGTGCTGCAAGCCGACCTGGCCGAAGCCTTGCCCGACCGCCCGCTGCGCATCCTCGACATCGGAGCCGGGTTGGGTCACATGGCCTTGTGGCTGGCCCAGCGCGGCCACCAGCTGACCCTGGCCGAACCCGCCGCGCCCATGCTAGACGGCGCACGGGCGCGCTTTGCCGAAGCCGGCCAACCGGCCACCTTCATCCAGGCCCCCTGGCAAGACCTGCTCGGCCAGCTGACCGAACCCTATGACCTGGTGTTATGCCACGCAGTACTCGAATGGCTGGCCGAGCCCGAAAGCATCCTGCCGGTGCTGCATCAGCTCACGGCCCCCTCCGGGTGGCTGTCGCTGGCGTTCTACAACCGCGACGCCCTGGTCTATCGCAACCTGCTCAAAGGCCATTTCCGAAAGTTGCGCAGCAACCGGCTGGAAGGTGAAAAGCAGAGCCTGACCCCGCAAAAACCGCTTGATCCACGCGAGCTCAGGGCGCAACTTGAACCTATGTGGCAGGTTGAAAGCGAAAGTGGCGTGCGGGTGTTCCACGACTACATGCCCAAGGAATTCCAAGGCAAGGCCGAGCTGCTGGACTTGCTGGAAATGGAACTGGCCTACCGTCGACACCCCAGCTTCGCCGGGCTCGGCCGCTACCTGCACTGGGTCTGCCGCCCCCGCTGACCTGCCCACCGGGAGGAATACATGCCGTACCGTCTGTTGTGCCTGGCCGTGCTGCCGCTTGCCCTGGCTGGCTGCCAGGGCAGCAACCCCTATGTGGCCAGCAGCCGCCCGTTACCACCGGCGCCTGCCCAGGCGGCCAGCACCTTCGATGCCAGTGCCTACCCGACACCAGCCCGTGATTACGGGCACTACCGTAGCTGGAGTTGGCGCAACGGCCAGTTGCCCAGTGGCTCGGTCGATACCGACCCGGGGCAACTGGCAGATGCCGTCAGCGGCGCGCTGGACCAGCATGGCCTGCGTCCCGCCCGGGGCGGCGGCCCCGGCGACTTGCTGGTCAGCGCCGACATACGCCTGGAAAAGCGCTTGCGTCAGGTACGTGACTACGATGCCTACGACCCTTACTACGGCCCGTACCCCTACGGTGGAGTCGGTTATGGCGGCTACCGCCATGGTTATGGTGGCTATGCCAGCGTGCCCATCGTGCGCACCTACGAGGTGCAGGTGATGGTGGTGCGTATCGACCTGTACGACGCCCGCAGCGGCCAGCCGGTATGGAGTGCCAGCGCCGAAAGCGGCAGCGACAAGGACTCGCCGCGTGAACGCGAAAGCGCCCTGCGCGATTCTGTGCACAAGGCGCTCAACGGCTATCCTCCCAGTTGATATCCAACGGAGAACCATCATGTTGCGCCGTCTCGTTCTACTGTCATTCGCGTTATTGCTCGCCGCCTGCTCCAGCAATAACGTCCAGCAGGATTTCGATGCCAGCCGTGACTTTGCCGCCTACCGCAGCTGGGCCTGGCAGGAACCGGGCCTGCAGTACCGCCCGGACGACCCACGAATCAAGAGTGACCTGACCGAGCAGCGCATTCGCCAGGCGGTCACCGACCAGCTCGACCAGCGAGGCCTGCGCCCGGTACAAGGTGGCGCACGGCCCGACCTGACAGTGCGCGCTTACCTGATCGTCGAGCAGCGCCAGCAACAGATCACCACCAACTACGGCGGTGGCTGGGGGGGCTATTGGGGCGGCTACTGGGGTGGCCCGATGTACAACGAAACCCGCAGCGTCGATTACAAGGTCGCCACCATCCAGATCGACCTGTTCGATGGGCGTGACAGCAAGCTTGTGTGGCGCGGCAGTGCCGAGCAGATCATGAACAACTACCCGCCAAGCCCCGAGGAACGCAACAGCGCGATCCAGAACACCGTGACCAAGGTGCTGGCCAACTACCCGCCGGGGAGCAGGAAGTAACGCTCAAACACAAACTCCATGGGCGCCCCGGACCTGTGGGAGCGGGCATGCCCGCGAAGCAGGCACCGCGGTGGATGGCACGGGCTTCGCCCGTGTTCGCGGGCTCGCCCGCTCCCACAGGGGTCGCGCAAGATTTTCAACGGCAAGTACCTGTGCCAGCTACGACAAAATCCATCCCGGCCACGCCTTTTTCCCTTGCCCGCCCCACTCCCACGCAGGTTCCCGTCTATCTTCACTTAAGGAAACCTGACTGACCGGGTAGATGTGTTCAACATTTGGGAAGGGCGACCTGCCAATGCAAAGCATTGTTCTCCTGCTGTGGCTTGCCTTGTGCTCCGAACAGGATGTGCGTCAACGCCAGATATCCAACATGCTCACCCTTGGCGTGGCTGCCTGCGCCCTGGCCTGGCTTTTCGCCACCGGTCGCAGCTGGATCGGCGCCGATGCCAGCGATGCCGGCTGGGCGCTGGCCATCGTCATGCTGCTGACCCTGCCCGGCTACATGCTTGGCCGTTTCGGTGCCGATGACGTCAAGCTGATGGGCGCACTGGCCCTGGCCACCAGCCCGCAATACGTACTTGGCACCTTCATAGGCGCCGGTGTCAGCGTGCTGCTTTGGCTGCTCACCCGCCGGCGCCTATGGACTTTGCTCAACCCAAAGGTGAAAAAGCGACTGCAGGCCCTGACCGAGGAAATGGGTGACAAGCAGGCGTTCGTCCCCTATGTGCTGGCCGGCTTTCTTCTGACAGCGGTATGGGTCCAATGAGCCAGCCTGTGCTCCGTCGCCTTGTACAAAACTTGTACATATTCACTGGGTGCGACTATTTTTAAACTGCCAGAGCGTCTGGCCCCGGGAGCAGGGCCGTATACGAACAGGGAGTGGATCGTGTCCAGACAAGTGAGTGCATTGAAGGTTTTAGTGGTGGATGACCAACCGGTCATTGTCGAACAACTCTGTGAATTCCTCGAAACCAAGGGCTATGTCTGCGTACCGGCCCATTCTGCTGACGAAGCCATCGAGCGTTATATGGCAGACCCAGCCATCAGTCTGCTCATCTGTGATCTGCACATGCCGGAAAGGGATGGCATCGAACTGATGCGCACCTTGAAGCAGGTCAACGGCAGCCATCGCATGTTCGAAGCCATCATGTTGACCGGACGTGCCGAGAAACAGGATGTGATCCGCGCGCTACGCGAAGGCTTTGCCGACTACTACCAGAAGCCGGTGGAGCTCGATGAACTTCTCGAAGGCGTACGTCGACAGGAAGAGGCGTTGCTGGAACGCCAGCGCAACGTCCACGACCTCGGCGGATTGAATCAGCGACTGCAGGATCTGGCCGAATCGATTGACGAGCTCTACCAGGATTTGGAAAAAGCCCGGGGCCAAGGTACTCATCGACGTGCCACGGATGTGGAAGAAAGTGAAAGCGAGCTGCCAGCGGCGTTCGAGAAGCTGTCGCCACGCCAGCTGGAGGTGGCCCGCCTGGTGAGCAAGGGCAAGACCAACTACCAGATCGCCTGCGAACTGGGCATTACCGAGAACACCGTGAAGCTGTATGTGTCGCAGGTGCTGCGCCTGACCCACATGCACAACCGCACCCAGCTGGCACTGGCACTGACACCCAGTTCGTCGCCGGTGCATCAGCGGTTTACTACCCACTAAACAGGTAGCTTCAAGATTTTGGCGGCTGCGTTGCAGCCCATCGCGACACCTGTGGGAGCGGGCGCGCCCGCGAACACCGGCGCAGCCGGTGCCATGCACCGCGTTGGATTCTTCGCGGGCGCGCCCGCTCC
>NZ_JBNRIJ010000012.1:25237-43024 GCF_053557675.1 Pseudomonas sp. XP1
GGCCAGCTCCAGCGCCACATTGAACAAGCGCCCATCGCCCAACCGTACACCAAGCGCCGCCGAAGCCAGGTGGGCATCCTCCACAGGCCCCCGGTTATGCCAGGCCTGCGCCGTATCCAACACCACATAGGGCTGCACCAACGCCAGCCAGTTGGCGTGCATGCTGTAGTTCAACTCGTAAGCCACACCCCAGCCCTTGTCCCCGTCTGCCTGGTCGCGCGGGTAGCCACGGCCGAAACTCTGCCCGCCAAACCCCGCACGCTCGCTGTCGGGCAAGCGGTCATCACTCCAGTACAACGCCCCGGACACCACACCCTGCCAGCTACCGAGCAACGTGTCGCTCTGCAAACCGGAAAGCCGCAACCGCAGAAAATCCAGATCGTAGTCGGCATCGCTGCGCGCCCCGAGGTAATCCAGGCCCTGATAGACCCCGGCGCTGACGATACGCAAACGGCCCTCTTCCACCTTGCGCCAGTCGCCCTCGAATGACACAGCACGCACGTAGGTGTCGTAGTTCCGTGCCGATGGCACCCCATCCAACCGGTCCTCGAGGTGCTCACTGACCGAATACACCTGCCCCTGAACCACCATCCATTCATCCGGCCTGACGATCACTGGCTGGCGCAGGCCGATCGCATAGCGATCGCTGTCGATCTTGCGGGTGATGTCACGGCCATCGTCCAGACGAATCCGCGTGCCGGGCTCACTTCGGTAGCGCGAAGCTGACAGCAGCAGCTGGCTGCCGCCCGCGTCCAGGTACTGGCTGTAGGCCAGGCGCTGGTAATGCACCTGGTCAGTCCCCGGCGGCAGCGCCAGGCTGGCCTCGATCTGTTCGGCAAAGTGGGTCTGGGCGTGGCTGGTTGCCGTCAGCAGCGCCTGCGCATCGTCGCGGTTGCCATCAGCCACGGTAACAGCAGCGCTGAATGGCTTGCGCCGCGCACGCACGGTCAACCGAGCGGCACCAGCAGTGGTTTGCGCCACGGCCAGTTGCGGCTCTATCGTTACCCCCGGCAGGCGCTCGGCCAGGCCCATGTAGCGCTCCAGCGTTTCTCGGGTCAGCGGGCGCTCGGTGGCAAGCCGCCCCAGCAGTTGGTGCAGATAGGCGCCGGCCGGGCCGATATCGCCGTCTACGCGGTAATCACGGATATAACCTTCGACCAACACCACGTTGACCCGGCCATCGGCCAACTCCTGCGGCGGCAGGTAAGCGTACGACAACAGGTAGCCTTCCTGCCGATAGCGCTGGGTCAGGCGCGCGGTGTACTGCAGCAGCTCGCCCAACGTGGTCTGGCGCCCGATCAGAGGTTGGTAGTGTTCGCGCAGGTCGCTCAAGGGGAACACCGTGCCGCCTTCGAAGCGCACTTTATGCAGCACCAACGGGGTATTCGCAGGCGACCACGCGGGGCTGTCGCCATCCGCCACGCCCAGCTGCAGGTGAGCGCTGACCGGGCGGTAGGCATCTATCGGCAGGTTGGCGCCGGGCAGACGACGTTCGTACTCATGGCTGTCGAGAAAACCCGGCAAAGGTTCGGCATGGGCCGCAAGCGCCCAAGGCAGCAACAACAGGGGCACGACCAGAGGACGCATAGGGCGCTCCATGTTCCCTTGGGTTGCGGGGCGCCAGCCGGTCACACCCGTTACCTGCAAGCGTAGGTGCTGCCTCGGCCCTCGTCGAACAGCTACTCGCTGACCTGGAACGCCACGCGCGCCGTCTCGCCGCTTTCATCCAGCGCGCTGATTTCAGCCTGGCCTACCTGCTGGAAACGCACCAGCAGGCTGTCCTGACCTTGGGTTTCGCCCAATGGCTGGCCGTTGAGGAACCACCAGCGCCGCCCGCCACCGCCCAGGGCCGACACATACAATTGCAACGGTTCGCTGCTGGTGGCCGGGCGGCGCAGGTTGTCGCCCGCGCGAACGCCCACGATCGAAAGCGGTGGCGCGCTGGCCGGCACCTGCGGCGGGCAGGCCGGGTCGATGGCCGGCAGGCGCGCCGCACGCCGCTCCACGCGTGGCAGCCAAGGCTCCAGCGGGGCGGGCCATAAGGCGATGTCGCGTGTCCTGGCGCCCGGGCAACTGCCATCAACTCGCAGCCCCTGGTCGTTGACCCATACGCTTTCGCGCAGGCCCAGGCCTAGTGGCTGGTCGGCGGCCTGCAGGGTTGGCGGCGTAGTACCGTCCAGGGTCCAGGCGAAACGCTGACGCCGGCAGTTTGGGTCCTTTCTGTTCATCGGCTGGCCCAGCGGCCAACAGATCGCCGCAACGCCGACATTGGCCGGCACCCGCTCCACCGGCACGCTGATGCCACGCTGGCTGTCACGGTTGCTCAGCAGGTCGTGCACCTGCAGCATCAGCGGTGCTGCCGAGGCCAGCCCGAATTGCCCGGGTACCGGCGTGCCATCAGGGCGGCCGATCCATACGCCGATCAGGTAGCGGGGGCCCACGCCGATCGACCAGGCATCGCGAAAGCCATAGCTGGTGCCGGTTTTCCAGGCCAGTTGCGGGCGTTGCACCAGCTCGGCATGCGGGTCGCGGTCGGGGCGTGCCTGGCCGCTGAGGATGCGCCGAATGATCCACGCAGCCCCAGGTGACAGCAGGCGCCGTTCCAGCAAGGGATCCTGTGGTTGCAGGCGCACCCGCGCACTGTTGCCACCCCGCGCCAACGCAGCGTAGCCACCCACCAGGTCCTCCAGGCGGCTTCCCGCGCCACCCAGGATCAACGACAGGTTGGGCTCGGCCAGGGGTGGCAGTACCAGCGGCATGCCCGCCATGCGCAGCTGCGCGGCAAAGCGTTTCGGACCATAGGCCTCCAGTAGCTGTACCGCCGGCAGGTTGAGCGAAAGCGCCAGCGCCGAACTGGCCGACACCGGCCCGCTGAAACCCATCGAGAAGTTGCCGGGGCGATAGTCGCCATAGCGTCGCGGCACATCCTGCAGCAACGACTCGGAATGGATCAGGCCGTCATCCAGTGCCATGCCGTAGAGGAACGGCTTGAGCGTGGAACCCGGCGAACGCAACGAACGCACCATATCGACATGCCCGAAGCGGCGCTCGTCGGCCAGGTCTATCGAGCCCAGGTAGGCACGCACCGCCATGGTCTGAGCCTCGACCACCAGGATGGCGGCGGAGGTGCGCTCCGGTAGCCGTGCGCGCCAGCCCAGCAGCAGGTCCTCGAGGCGCCGCTGCAGCGCGGCGTCGAGCGTGGTGCGGATCAGCGGAGGGCTGTTGGCGCTGTTCAGGCGCCTGGCCAGCAGCGGCGCCAGGGCCGGCTCCTGACGTGGCGCCAGTACCAGCGGCTCTTCGCCTGCCTCACGGATTTGCTGGGCCGGCCACACCTGATATTCGGCCAGGCGTTGCAGCACCTTGTCCCGGGCGCGCTGGGCACGTTCGGGGTGGCGGTCCGGGCGCAGGCGGCTGGGCGCCTGGGGCAGCACGGCAAGCAGCGCCGCTTCGGCCGGGGTCAGGTGCATGGGCGACTTGCCCAGGTATGCCCAACTGGCGGCCGCCACGCCCTGCAGGGTGCCGCCGAAGGGCGCACGGTCCAGGTAGATCTGCAGGATTTCGCGCTTGGACAAATGCCATTCCAGCTGCGCCGTACGCCACAGCTGGCGCAGTTTGCCGGCCAGGGTGCGCTCGTGCGGGTCGAGCAGGCGCGCCACCTGCATCGACAGCGTGCTGCCGCCCGACACCACTCGCCCGCCGCGCAGGTTCAGCCAGGCAGCACGGGCCAGGGCCAATGGGTTGACCCCGGGGTGGCTGTAGAACCAGCGGTCTTCGTAGGTCAGCAACGCCTGCAGATACAGCGGCGAAACCTCGTCGGGGCTGACCGGGTAGCGCCACACGCCGTCGGCATCGGCAAAGCGCCACAGCGGCGTGCCGTCCTCGGCCAGCACCACCCGGGCCAGGTCGTCGCCGGGCAGGGGCAGCGGCCAGAGGCGGTCGGCCAGCCACAACAGGCCGAACAGCACCAGCAGGCCGATCACCGTGGCGCGCAACAGCCTGCCCGCACGGGTACGCGGCCGCGTTAAGCTTGGCATCGGGAACCGACCTGGCCAGGTAATGGCCAAAGGCTTGGGAACGGCAACATCGCCGATTCGTTCATCAGGAAGCAACTATGCATGTAGAAGGTTTTTTCGAGTGGCTGGGCCAGGCGCTGGGGTCGTTGATCCGCTTCATCGTCGATGCATTGAGCGGGCTGTTCAACCTGCTGGCCAGTGCCGGTGGCAATTTCATCGATGGCCTGGCGCGCACCTTGGGCATGGAGGCCTCGCTGCTCGGCATCCTCGCCCTGATCATCGGGCTGGTGCTGCTGTACTCGGCAATCCGCGCGTTCATGCGCGCCTCGATCATCCTCGGGATCATCTGGCTGCTGCTGGGGTTGTGGGTGATGAGCTGGGTGATTCACTGACATTGAACTGCCCGGCGCAGACCTGTGGGAGCGGCCTCGTGTCGCGAAAGGGCTGCGCAGCAGCCCCAGGATCTCAGCTCCGCCGCTTGAAATGCCGGGGCCGCTTTGCGGCCCTTTCGCGACACAAGGCCGCTCCCACATAGTGCGCGCAAGGCAGGTGCCTAGCGGGCTTTTACGGTCATCTCCCCTTGCCCATCCCCCACGGCCTGCAGGTTTGGCCGGTACATCGATTCGACCTGCGGCGGCGGTACTCGGTAGGTACCCGGGGTCACTGCCCGTGCCAGGTACAGCAGGTGGGTGGTGCCGTAGCTGTCCAGCTTGAGCGCGGCGACGTAGCGGTCATCGCGATACTCCTGGTGCACCACGCTGGCGTTCTGCATAGACTCGCGCCATTCCTTCACCGCACTGCTGGCGTTGTCCAGGCTGGCGGCACTCTGCGCCAGGTTCTGGTTTTCCAGCTCCAGGCCTGCCGGCAACAAGTCCACCACCAGCGCATCCGGCACCCGGTCTTCAGCCTTGAGCGCCAGGTGCACCAGCACCAGATCACCGCTGCGCAGGTTGTGCAGATCCAACGGTTGGCCATTCATGCCAAGGTACTCACGGCGGATCTGCATGCCGTTGCCACCTGCCGCAGGCGCCTGGCGTGGGTAACCCGACAAGGTCAATTGCTGGTACAGCGTTTCGCTGCCTTGGTTCTGCACGCTCAATGGCGAAGCCAGCAACGGGCCTTCGAGCTTCATGCCCGACTCGGCATTGTTGAACCCGCGCACTTCGCCCGCGCTGTCCAGGCGCGCCTGCCACTGGCCTTCTGGTTTGCCCAACAGGCCACGGCCGGCCAGGAACAGCGCATTGCGCTCCTGAGTCGACAGCCAGCGGTTGGCCGCCAGTTCATCCGACAGGGCGAACAGGCGCTGGTCGACCTGGCGGCTGGCCAGGTTGCTTTCCTGCAGCAGCGCCAGGATCAGTGCCTGGTCGCGCAGGGCGCTACCATAGTCGGCCATCCAGCCTTTACCGCGGCTGATGCCCAGCCCTGCCTGCAGCGCCTGCTCGGCACGCGGCTTGTCGCCCATCTTGTCCAGCGCCACCGCCAGTTGCACCAGCGGCAGGCCAGAGCGGGCATCGGCGCGGCGTTCGAACAGGCCACGCAGGGCACCCAGCGGCGCCTGCTGGCTGCGCGACAGCACCAATGCCGCATAGGCCTGCACGGCAAATCGGGTGTGTTCGGCGTTCTCGCTGTAGTCGACTTCGATCAGGTTGCGCTCCTGCAGGTAACGCAGCAGGCGCTCGCTGGCCTTCTTCAGCGCTTCGGCCGGCACACCATAGCCTTGGTCACGGGCGCGCAGCAGGAAGTCGGTGACATAGGCGGTCAGCCAGTATTCTTCTTCGCTGTCCGAGCTCCACAGGCCGAAGCTGCCGTTGTAGCGCTGCATGCCCAGCAGGTGCTCGATACCCATCTCGATCTTGCGCTTGCGCACATCGGCTGGCTCGCCCTTGATACCCAGGCGCTTGAGGCTGTCGGCATCGGCGTACAGCGACGGGTACAGGCCGCTGGTGGTCTGCTCCAGGCAACCGTAGGGGTAGGCTTCGAGGGCACGGATCTGCTCGGCCAGGTTCAGCGGTGGCCGGCTCGACAAGGCCAGGCTGGCTTCAAGCCCGGCGGGTTCGAAGGCGGCCAGGTCCGCTTCAGGCAGGGTCCATGGCTGGTCCTTCAAGGCCACGCGGTAGTGCTTGAGCATCGCCGGGTAGGCCGGGCGCACGCCCAGCGTCCACTCGCGCTCGAACGCACCGGTCGGCTCGTTCGGCAACTGCAGGCCAGTGACCCGCACATGCACCTTGCCCTGCCCCAGGCCACCTTGGGCCTGTACCGGCACCATCAGCGTCGAGCGCTGGCCTTCAGCCAGGGCTACGTTCTGCACGGCGTTGGCCGCCAGGCTCAGTTGCCCTTCGGTGCTGATTTCAACGTTCAGTTGCTGGGCACGGCCCGACAGGTTGGCCAGGTCCAGCGCAAGGCTGGTGCGGTCGCCACCGGCAAGGAAGCGCGGCGCGGAGAGCTCGGCAATCAGCGGCGCGGCGACCACGGTCTTGCCTTCGGCCATGCCAAAGTGTTCCTCGGTCCAGGCCTGGGCCATCAGCCGCAGTTCGCCATTGAAGTCGGGGATATCGACCGTGGCCTGGCCCTCGCCCTTGTCGTCCAGGGTCACCGGCAGGCTCTGTTGGGCGACAATGGTCACCGTGGTGTTGGGGCGCTTGCCACCCTTGGCCATCGCCGCGTCACCACCGAACGCCAGGCTGGCCAGGCGGCCCTGGCCCGCTTCGATCAACTGGCCGTAGATATCCAGCTGGTCAGCCCCGTAGGCCTTGCGCCCGAACAGGCTGGCGAAGGGGTCGGGGGTCTTGAAGTCGGTGATGTTGAGAATGCCCACGTCCACCGCCGACAACAGCACATGCACCTGCCTGGGCACGCTGCCATCGGCATTTGCAGCCTTGACCTTTACGGTCAGCGGCTGTTTCGGGCGCATTTTCTCCGGCGCCTGCAGGCTCACCGCCAGCTTGCGATCGGCCCGGTTCAGCGGCAGGTGCAGCACACCTACCGCGCGTTTCGGCGTAGCGTTGGCCTTGCGTTCACCCGGGCGGATGACCAGCGCGCTGATGTACAGGTCATGGCGAGCCCACTGTTTGTCCAGCTGCACATCGAACGTCTTGCCCTCGGCGGGCACGTCGATCTCCTGCCACCACAGCGGGCCATCACTGGACTCGATCATCAGGTAGCCACTGCCGGCTGCGGGCGGGGTTACGGTGACCTTGGCGGTAGCGCCGTCGGCGTAGGCCGGTTTGTCCAGCGCCAGCTTGACCTGGTCCGGCCGCACCGCGCCGCCTTCGGCGTTGTCCTGGGCGCGGTAGCCGGCCCAGAAGCGCGCGCTGGACACCAGCCCGGTCTGCGGGTCTTCCACCTCGACACGGTACGGGCCCCATTCCACCTGGAAGCTCAGCTTGGCGGTGGAGCCGGCCTTGACGCTGACGGTCTCTTCGCTCTGGGTGAGGAATTTCTCGTTGTAGGCGTAGCTCCAGCCATCACTCTGCGAGTAGTTCCAGTAGTAGTCGCGGCGCTCTCGTACCAGCCGCACCTTGAGGTCGTTGGCCGCCAGCTTCTTGCCGTTGCGGTCGGCCACCAGGAACTCGAACTCCACCGGCCCGTCACTGTCGGTTTCCTCGCCGTCGAACAGGCCACGCAGGCCTGGCAGGCGCTCGGCCGGCCAGATGGGTTGCTCCAGGCGCCGGGTGATCGGCCGGCCACCGGACTCCTGCAAGCTGGCCTGCACGGTCAGTTGCAGCGGCGAGCGGGCTTCGGCCCAGCGGCTTTCGATGTCGACCACGGCCTTGCCGGCCTGGTCGAGGGTGACTTCGTCCAGCTCCAGGTCCTGGTTCAGCTCGGTTTCGGTGACCGAGCCGAATTGGTAGCCAGGCAGCGCCGGTACCGCCTCGCGCAGCGGGCGAACATAGGCCTGGCCGCTCAGGCGGTTGCCGGCAGCCGGGGCGCCGTAGAGGTAGCGGCCATTGACCTGGATACGTGCATCCTGATCCGGAGACAACGGTTTGCTGCTGCCTTTGAGTTCCAGCGCCAGGCGCTCGGGCAGGAAGTCTTCGACGAGGAATTCGTACACCTGCTTGCGCCCGCCGCCCAGGTCGAGCAGCAGTTGCCAGCGGCCGGTCGGGGCCTCGCTGGCCAACTGCAGTTGGTACTGGTACAGGCCATTGCCGTCGGCTTCCCAGACGAATTTGCGGCTGACCTGCTCATCCGGGCGACGCACTTCCACGCTTACAGGCTGAGCCTTGACCGGCTTGCCGTCCTGGTCGCGCAGCAGGCCGTTGAGCAACACCGTTTCACCGGGGCGATACAGGTCACGTGGGCCGAAGATGAAGAACTGCAGCGGGTTTGCCTGTGGGCCAGTGATGTCGAACTCGGCCAGGTCCAGCGCCGCGCTGCTCAGGCGCAACAGCGTGGTGTGCACACCCTGGGTGGCGATCAGGGTGTCGGCCTTGGGCGTGATCGGCAGTTGGGCGTGGCCATCGCTATCGGTGCTGGCCTGGGCCAGCAGCTTGCCCTTGTCGTCATGGATTTCCAGGTTCACGCCGTTCATCGCCTTGCCACCTTCCAGGGCCTGGGCGAACACATCGAGGCGGTCGCGGTAGCGGTGCGCAGACACGCCGATGTCGCTGAGGGTGAACAGCGTCGCGGGTTGCGAGTAGTCGTAGGTGCCCGAGGCACGCATCACTGCCAGGTACACGCCTGGCTCCTGCAGCGGCTTGATGCCAGCAATCGGCAGCAGCACGGTCTCGCGGGTGTTGCGTGCGGGGTTGAGGTCGAAGCGGCCGCTGTAGACCAGATCGGCCATGTCCAGGGTTTCCTTGGACTGGTAGTAGTACAGGCTGCTGTTGCGCCCCCAGTTGACCAGGAAGGTCGAGAGCATGTCCGGCTTCACGCGGAAGAACTCGACATCGACCTTGTCGACGTTGAGCGCTATCACCGGCAGGCCCTCGGCCAGGCGCGTGGGCAGCAGCGAACCGCGGCTGGCGAAGCCGATGGTCGGCTGCATGTCGCGGGTTTCCAGGCGGGTGATCGATTCCTCTTCCAGCTGCTTGCCGTTGACGGCCAGTAGGCCCTTGTCGACGGTCAGTACCAGTTTGCGCTGCGGCTCCAGGTGGCGCAGGCGCAGCTCCATCTGGTTGTCGGAGAGTTCCCAGGCGCCATCGAGCTTGCCTTTGACGGTGTCGACCAGGTGCACTTTGCTGGCGAACTCCTGCTTGGCATCCAGCGGCGCGGAAAAACTGATCGACAGCGTTGCAGCGCCATCGAGCTGCACTTCGGAAACATCCAGCACCCTCAGCTCGCGGCCCTCGTAGCGTTTGGCGAGTACAGCCGGGTCTTCGCGCTGGGGGGCAGGGGCGGCGGGCGCTGTGGCCGCCGGCTTTTCGGATGGCGCCGGCTTGTCCGGCGTCGAAGAGTCACAGGCACTGAGCAGAGCCAGCGCGCAGGCCAGCAACAATCCTTTGTTGAACATGGAGTAGAACTCTTAGGCAGCGTGTACGTGAGGGCAGCAACTATAGCGCAACTATGGTCGCGCGAATTGGCTGCATGGCCGGTACACTGCTGGCAATTTAGAAAAGCGGGGGCGCTTTGCGCCCCTTTCGCGACGCAAGGCCGCTCCCACAGGTACTGCACAGGCTTCCGGTTTGCACGCCACCTGTGGGAGCGGCCTTGTGTCGCGAAAGGGCTGCGCAGCAGCCCCAGGATTCCCCAGGACACCCGATGACCTCACTGACCACCGACTGGCAGCACCGCCCAACCCACCACAAGGTCTGGGCCCTGGCCGCGCCGATGATCCTGTCCAACATCTCCGTGCCGCTGGTAGCTCTGGTCGACAGCACGGTCATCGGCCACCTTCCCCACGCCCACCAGTTGGGTGCCGTAGCCGTGGGCGCCACGCTGTTCACCTTCATGGTCGGCCTGATGGGCTTCCTGCGCATGGGCTCCACCGGCTTCGCCGCACAGGCCGCCGGCCGTGGCGACGGTGCAGCGCTGCGCCAGGTGCTGGTACAAGGGCTGCTGCTGGCGGTCGGCTTCGCCCTGATGATCGGCTTGCTGGCCCTGCCCTTCAGCCAGCTGGCGCTGCATGCGATGCAACCCAGCGCGGCCCTGCAGCAAGCCACCGAAGACTTCTTCCATACCCGCCTGCTCGGCCTGCCCGCGGCACTGGCCAGCTACGCCCTGGTCGGCTGGTTCCTCGGCACCCAGAACGCCCGGGCACCGCTGGCCATCCTGCTGACCACGAACCTGCTCAACATCGCCTTGAACCTGTGGTTCGTGCTTGGCCTGGGTTGGGGCGTACTGGGTTCGGCGCGGGCGTCGGTGATTGCAGAATGGAGCGCCGCCCTGCTCGGCCTGGCCCTGACCCGCCCGGCCCTGCGCGCCTACCCGGGGCAGATCGTGTGGGCGGCGCTCAAGCACTGGCAGGCCTGGCGGCCGCTGCTGGCGGTGAACCGCGACATCTTCCTGCGCAGCCTGGCGTTGCAACTGGTGTTCCTGCTGATAACCGTGCAAGGCGCACGCCTGGGCGAGGCCACCGTGGCGGCCAATGCCCTGCTGCTCAACGGCCTGCTGTTGACTGCCTATGCGCTCGACGGGTTGGCGCATGCGGTGGAGGCCCTGTGCGGCCATGCCATTGGTGCTCGCGACCGCGACACCCTGCGCCGCTCGCTGGTGGTGGCCGGTGGCTGGTCGCTGATCACCAGCCTGGGGTTTGCCGGGTTGTTCCTGCTGGGCGGGTACCTGTTCATCGATTTGCAGACCGACATCGAGAGTGTGCGGGCAGCGGCCTATCCGTACCTGCCGTACCTGGCATTGCTGCCGTTGATTGCGGTGTGGAGCTATTTGCTGGATGGCTTGTTCATTGGCGCGACACGGGCGCGGGAGATGCGTAATGCAATGCTGGTGTCGGTGGTGATTGCGCTGCCCTTGGGAGTGCTCATGGGTGGGTTTGGCAACCATGGGTTGTGGTTGGCGTTTCTCGGGTTCATGGCGTTGCGGGCGGTGACGTTGGGGTGGGTGGGGTGGCGGTTGCAGGAAAAAGGTGGGTGGATTCAGTAATGCCGGGGCCGCTTTGCAGCCCATCGCGACGCAAGGCCGCTCCAACATTGATCAGCGTACGCAGGACTTTGTGGGAGCGGCCTTGTGTCGCGAAATGAGGGCGAAGCCCTCACCTGCGGACTCACAGCCACACACAATCCCAATGTGGATAATCACCAGCCCGCCGCACCGGACCAGCCCGAATGGGATTGGCGATGATGTAGCGCGCCACTGCCCTCACATCCTCCTCGCGGCGCAACGCCCGGTCATGAAAGCTGGTCTGCCAGATATGCCGCCTGTCAGCCCCCACCTTGTACAGCGCACAACTGCTTCTGGACTTGAACTCGCACATCAGCCTACCCAGGCTCAACGGCCCAAGTTCAATAAGCCAATGAAGATGATCCGGCATCAAGACCCACGCCAAAGATCGACACGCCTTGCGCTCTTCGCTGAGCCGCAATTGCTGGATAACTGCTCTGGCGAACAAGAAGTTCTTGAACAACGGTGTTCGGTTGCGAGTGGTTGTGGTGAGCAGGTAGAGACGCCCTGGTTCGGACACTCGGCCACTACGTAAACGATGGGAGCCGGGACTTTCCATGTCATCCTCCTTTGAACATTGCATTCAAAGGTAGCGGCGCTGATGCGATAGCCGAGGACTGGACCATTACCAGGTATGACGCGGTGAGGGCTTCGCCCTCATATCGCGACGCTAGGCCGCTCCCACAAAAAAGCGGGAGCGGCCTGGCGGTTAAGACGACAGGTACGAAGACCGCGTCAACCCAAGGCGCAAGGCATCCAGGAACTGGGTCCGCTCCCGCGCAGTGATCTTGGCGCTGGCGACCTTGTCACGGTAGTGGGTCATCAACTCCTCCGGCGACAGGTGCACATAGCGCAGCATGTCTTCGATGGTGTCGTGGGTCTCGATACCGGCGTGGTACACGCTACCGTCGGCGTTCTGATAGATGTTCACCGAGTCGGTGTCACCGAACAGGTTGTGCATGTCACCGAGGATTTCCTGATAGGCACCGACCAGGAACACACCCAGCAGGTAGTCCTCGCCCTCCTTCACCGCATGCACCGGCATGCTGGTCTCGATGCTCTGCTCGTCAACGTACTGGTTGATCTTGCCGTCGGAGTCGCAGGTAAGGTCCTGCAGCACGGCACGACGCATCGGTTCTTCGTCCAGGCGGTGAAGCGGGATGATCGGCAGTACCTGGCCGATGGCCCAGGTGTCCGGCAGGCTCTGGAACACCGAGAAGTTGCAGATGTACTTGTCGGCCAGCTTGTCGTTCAGCTCGTCCAGCACCTGGCGGTGCGAGCGCTGGCGGGCTTTCAGCGAGTTGTGCAGGCGGCGGCACACGGCAAAGTAGCACTGCTCGGCCAGGGCCTTCTCGGCCAGGCTGATCTTGCCATCGGCATACTGCGCGGCCACGTCACCCATGTAGTGGGTGGCGCGCCAGTAGGTCTCGGTCACCATCTCGATATCGGTCGGGCCGAGCAGGTCGACCAGCCACTGCACGGTCTCGGGCAGGGCTTCCTTGTTCTCGATGGTCGGCACCTCGTCGTTGTGCTTCTCGACGTCGGTTACCTGGATCACCAGCATGGCGTGGTGCGCGGTCAGCGAACGGCCGCTTTCGGAGAAGATGTGCGGGTGCGGCAGGCCCTGCGCGTCGCAGAACTCCTTGAGCATGCCCACCACCACGCCGGCGTAGTCGTCCATGTCGTAGTTGATCGAGCTGGCATTGCGCGAGTGGGTGCCGTCGTAGTCCACACCCAAACCACCGCCAACGTCGATATGGTCGACCGGCAGGCCCAGCGCACGCAGCTCACCGTAGTAACGGATGGCTTCCTTGAAGCCGTGCTGGTAGTCGGCCAGGTTGGCGATCTGCGAACCCATGTGGAAGTGCAGCAGGCGGATGCCCTGGTCCAGGCCGGCATCGCGGAAGCGCTGTACCACCGAGATCAGCTGAGCGGCGGACAAACCGAACTTGGACTTCTCGCCACCGGTGTCGGCCCACTTGCTCGAAGCCAGCGACGAAAGGCGCACGCGCAGGCCGACCTGCGGCTTGACCTTGAGCTCGGCGGCCTCGTCGATCACCAGGGCCACTTCCGACTCTTTCTCGATGACGATGAACACGTTGTGGCCAAGCTTCTGGCCCATCAGCGCCAGGCGAATGAACTCGCGGTCCTTGTAGCCGTTGCAGACGATGGTGCCGCCCTTCGGCGCCAGCGCCAGCACGGCCAGCAGCTCAGGCTTGGAGCCGGCTTCCAGGCCGATGGAGACGTTCTGCGTGGCGATGATGTTTTCCACCACCGCTTCCTGCTGGTTGACCTTGATCGGGTACAGCGCGGTGTACTTGCTCTGGTACTCCAGGCGCGCGATGTTGGCGTCGAAGGCGCCGGTCAGCTGGCGCACGCGGTCCTGCAGAATGTCGGGGAAGCGCACCAGCAATGGCAGCGACAGGCCGCTCTGGCGCAGTTCGTCGACCTGTTCGAACAGGTCGATCGGCGCGCTTTTCGGGCCGTTGGGGCGTACTTCGACGCGCCCGGCTTCATTGATGGCGAAATAACCAGCGCCCCAATGACGGATGCCATAAACACTGCGGCTGTCGGCCACGGTCCATTGGCTACCATCGTCTTTGCGTGTGCGTCGTACGGACATTCAAGTCCCCTATAGATAAGTCGAAGACACTGCCCCGCAAGGAGGCGGGCGCAGTGTAGAAGCCAAAAATGACGATTCGTCCGCGCCCTGGGGTAGACCCTGGTCACGGCAACGAGTTTAGAAAGCACTGGGCAAAAAATCGCGTGGCCGTATCAGCCGCCGGACTTTTTCGCCTTGAAGCCCTGCCTGGTCAGCTCACCGATCAGCAGTTCGACATGGTCGCCCTGGATTTCGATGACCCCGTCCTTCAGGGCGCCACCAGTACCGCAGCGGCGCTTGAGGGCAGAGGCCAGCTCCTTGAGCTGATCGAGCGGCAACGGCACACCAGTGACGGTGGTCACGGTCTTGCCGCCGCGGCCCTTGCTTTCGCGGCGCACACGGGCAATGCCATCGCCTTCGGGGATGACCTGCTGCTTGCAGGTACAGGCATCTACCGGCTGGCCACAGTCGGGGCAGTGCCGACCGGCGTCGGTGGAGTAAACGAGACCGCCAAGGGCGGCGAAGGAAGAAGCTTTCTTGGCCACTTTTGTTCCTCTGTGCTGAGGACAAAAACTGGTCGGCCCCAGGGGGTTGAGCCCGACCGCGAAGCCCCACTCTGGCAGGGGCGGCGCTACCACCGCAAGACCTGCGGCAGCCCGAAAAGGGCGCGCAGTTTAACGATAAATCCGGCTGTTGCTAAGTACTGGATTGCGGCATTTTGCGAATGTTTTGCGACCCCTTCGCGGGTGAACCCGCTCCCACAGGTACCGCGCAGGTTTCACGACCTGTGAAATCCCTGTGGGAGCGGGTTTACCCGCGAAGGGGCCGGCATGGGCCACGCATCTATTTGAGGCTTGCTTTATAGCGCTGCAAGGCCGCCAACGAGTCCGGGCAATACGGCTTGGTCAGGCTTTCTTGCTCAGCCTGCTCCAGGCCAATGAAGCGCGCCTCGATCACCTCTTCCGGCTGTAACCGCAACGGAGCATCCGACACCGCCGAATACACCGCACACCACAAGTGGTTATCCGGCTGGTCAAAGTAGAACCGCTCATGAAAACGCAGCTCCACACCGTCGATCCCCAGCTCCTCGGCCAACTCCCGCGCCGCCGACTCGGCATACGCCTCCCCGGCCGTCACCATGCCGCCTGCCGCCACATCCCAGTACCCCGGGTACAGCGCCTTGCTCAGGGTCCGCCGGTGCACGCACAGCTCACCGGCACTGTTGAACAGCAGAATGAACGTGCAACGCCCTATCAGGCCGCGCTCGCGCAGCTCGGCGCGGGGCAAGGCCCCCAGCACCTGGTCGGCTTCGTCCACCCAGGTGACCAATTCTCGGTCGGAGGCCGCCCGATGTGCGGCCTCGGTCGGGCTGATAGCCATCATCAACCTTGCGACAGCAGCTGACGCAGGTCGATGACCGCCGCGTTGGCCCGGGAAATGTAGTTGGCCATGACCAGCGAGTGGTTGGCCCACATGCCGAAGCCGCTGCCGTTGAGCACCATCGGGCTCCACAGGGCTTCCTGCGAGGCTTCCAGCTCACGGATTATCTGGCGCACGCTGACCGTGGCGTTCTTCTTCGCCAGCACGTCGGCAAAGTCCACCTCGATGGCGCGCAGCAGGTGCGACAACGCCCAGGCCTGGCCACGGGCTTCGTAGAACACGTTGTCGATCTGCAGCCATGGGGTTTCCACCAACTCCTCGTCCACCTGCGGCGCCTGGCCGGCGACCACCGACTCGGTCTTGAGCGTGGTGTTGAGCTTGACTCGGCCAACGCTGGCCGAAAGACGCTGCGACAGCGAACCCAGGCGGGTGGCCACGTCACCCAGCCAGTTGTTCAGGTTGTCGGCACGGGTGTAGAAGATCGCGCCCTTGTCGCCGGCAGCCAGACGGGTCTGGTAGCGGGTCAGCGACTTGATGCCCTCTTCGAACTCCGACTCGCTCGACGGCAGGATCCAGCTCTTGTTGTCGAAGTTGAAACGCGGTTCGGCCTTGGCCAGGTCGGCGTCTTCGGTCGACTGCGACTGCGAACGGGCGAAGTCCTTGCGCAGGGCACGGGATAGGTCGCGCACCTGGACCAGCACGCCATATTCCCAGCTCGGCATGTTGTCCATCCACAGCCCTGGCGGGAAGCGGTCGTTGGAAATGTAGCCGCCGGGCTTGTTCAGCAAGGTGCCGGCCACGGTCTTGAGGGTTTCGATGGTGGTGTAGCCCACCACCATCTGCTGGCCGGTACGCTCGGCGGCGGCCTGGGCGTTCTGCTGCACCGGGAACAGCTCCGGCTCCTGGCTCCAGTACCAGCCCAGGCCGATACACACCAGCAGGTACAACCCGATCAGAGTCCCCAGGGCACGGCTCCAGAGGCCGCCAAGGTAGCTACGGGCCGCGGCGCCACGGCCGTCGACACGCTCGCGGGGCTCGGCTTTGGCCTCGCGGTTTTTCCAGTCCAGCATGGCTTTGTCCTTAATCAGTCACGACGGTTCAGGGGCTTTGACCACAGGCCTGCGCCAGGGTGCCACGGCAAGCCCGCGTGGCAGCACTATAAAGCAGACACCGCCTTACGCATAAGCGACCAATCGGTCAGCAACTGAATATTCGTTCCGGCAGCTTTGTTGATGCAGGGCACTCACGCACCTGAAAAGAACTGCTAGCATAGAGCCATCATTGCCCCTGCACACCCCAACCTACAAGTAGCCAGGACATGAGCCAAGCAGCCGAGCCGAGCCCGCTGTGCCCCGCCCAACAGCTGTCGCGTAGCGGCCTGCGCAAGGACGACCCGCTCGATCAGGTGCTGCTGCCGCCCCTGCGAAAGCCGGTGTACATCCTGCTGCAGGACCACGAGCGTGCGCAGCGGCTGGCCCAGCAACTGGAATTCTTTGGCCTGGTGGTTCAGGCGCTGGCCAATGCCGCGGCGTTTCAGGCCTCGATCGGCGAATACCCGCCCTCGGCCATCATCATGGATGTCGATTTCAACGGTGCCGGCCAAGGCCTGCTGCTGGCTGCCCAGGTGCAGCAGGGGCTGGCCCGGCATATACCGCTGCTGTTCTTCAGCCACCACGAAACCGACACCCCGACCCGCCTGGCCGCAGTGCGCGCCGGTGGCCAGGACTTCCTCACTGGCACCCTGGAAGCCTCCAGCCTGCTGGAGAAGATCGAACTGCTGACCAATGCCACCCAGCATGACCCGTTGCGCGTGCTGATCATCGACGACTCGCGCACCCAGGCCTTGTATACCGAGCGCGTGCTGGCCAGCGCCGGCATGATTACCCGCAGCCTGACCGACCCGATCCGCACCATGGCCGAGCTGGCCGACTTCCAGCCCGACCTGATCATCCTCGACCTGTACATGCCAGCCTGCACCGGCCCTGAGCTGGCCAAGGTGATCCGCCACAGCGACCGTTATGTGAGCGTGCCGATCATCTACCTGTCTGCCGAGGACGACCTGGACAAACAGCTGGATGCCATGAGCGAAGGCGGTGATGACTTCCTGACCAAACCGTTTCGCTCACGCCACCTGATCACCACCGTACGCAACCGCGCCGCACGCGCCCGGCACCTGAAGGCGCGCATGGTGCGCGACAGCCTGACGGGGTTGTATAACCACACCCACATTCTGCAACTGCTGGAAGACTGCAGCTTCCGCGCCCGTCGCGAGCAGCAGCCGTTGAGCTTTGCCATGCTCGACATCGACCACTTCAAGAAGATCAACGACCGCCACGGCCACCCCATGGGCGACCGGGTGATCAAGAGCCTGGCGCTGTTTCTCAAGCAGCGCTTGCGCAAGACCGATTTTATTGGCCGTTACGGTGGTGAAGAGTTCGCCATTGTCATGCCCAATACCGCGCTGGACGCAGCGCACAAGGTGCTGGACGAAATCCGCCGGCGCTTTGCCGAGATTCTCTACCCGGCGCAGCCGCGGGACTTGCAGTGCACCTTCAGTGCAGGGGTGGTGCAAATGGATGAGGGGCTGGATGCGCTGACCATGGCCAGTGCGGCGGACGAGGCGCTGTACCGGGCCAAGCATGCCGGGCGTAATTGCGTGGTGCGTGTGGAGCCCTGAACCAAACTTTGCCTGTGCCGGCCTCTTCGCGGCTGAAGCCGCTCCCACAGGTACTCCAC
>NZ_JBNRIJ010000012.1:43179-91690 GCF_053557675.1 Pseudomonas sp. XP1
TAGAGGCACTGTGCCACTTTTTTATGGTGCCAACCCCCTGCCGTCATCACGCCGTCACAAGATCGCAATAACTTCAGCCACCGACCTCCCCTCCTCCCCGCAGGAAGCTCGCGGCTATGCGCCTGAAGTGGCTGACCAATTTCAACACCTTGTTGCTGGTAACCGTGTGTATCGCCCTGGGCGCCACCCTTTGGTGGTCGCAGCGGGCCCTTGAGCGCCCCTACCAGTTGATGGAGCGCTACCTGGGCCTGTCCCAGCAGTTCCAGAACCAGGCGGCGCGCAATATCCAGGCGTACCTGAGCAGCGGTGATGCCCTGCGCCACGCCGCAGCGATGGAGGCCAACCAGCACCTGCAGGCCGCGCTGGCCGAATGGCCCAGCGAACTGGCCGACAAACTGCGCCCCAGCCTGGACAGCCTGCAAGCCTTTACCGCCGAGGAGCTGCTGGCCGCCGGCAAACTGGCCGGCGACCCGCAAGCCCTGCTGCTGCAAGCCGAGCGGGAATTGGGCGCCAACTTCGAACAACTGGCCGGCTACGCCCGCGACAGCGGCAGCGCCGACGCCAACCGCTATCTGATGCCACTGCTCGGCGCCACCGTGCACCTCGGTCGCCTGTCGCTGGCCCGGGACAAGCTGGTCAGCAGCGGCCGCCCGGAGCTGGCCGACGAAGTGGAGCGCGAGCTGCAACTGATCCGTGCCCAGGCCCAGGCGATCGACGCCTTGCCCTTGCTGGGCGTAACCCGTAGCGCCGAATCCGGTGCCGACGACTTCGCCGCGATGATGGGCCTGGAAACCCAGGCCAGCGCCCAGCAGGAAGACATTGCCGTCGGCCTCAAGCGAGAACTGCAGAGCCTGCTCGGCCGTTACCCGGCCGAACTGCAGCGCACCCGCGAACAGATCGAGCGCCGCGTCGCCCTGGCTGCCAGCACCGGCCAGCGCCTGGAGGCCGTGCAGCAGGCCATTGCGGCGCTGGAACCCGAGGTACGCGGCCAGCATGCGAAAATTGCCGCCGAAGTGCGCATCATCCAGGGCCTGATGATCGGCCTGATCCTGCTTATCGCCTTGCTCATCGACACTTTGCAACGCCGCTTGGCGCGCACCTTGACCGGCCTGGCCCCGGCCCTGTCGCGCTGGGCCGAGGGTGACTTCGCCGAGGCCATCGCCCTGGGCAGGACCAACCGTGAACTGCGCGACATCCAGGAATCGCTCAACCGCCTGCGCCAGTATCTGGTGGAACTGGTCGGCACCATCCGGCACAACGCCGAGCAGGTGGCAGGTAGCAGCCACGCCCTGGCCGGCATGAGCGCCGCCCTGCATGACGGCGCCGAACGCCAGGCCGGCGACACCGGGCAGATCCGCGATGCCCTGGGTGAACTGGAAGCGACCATCCAGCAAGTGGCCGGCGACGCCAGCGCCGCAGCCGACGCCAGTCGCGATGCCGGACGTGCAGTGGAGCAGGGTCAGGCGGTGATCGGCCAGAGCCTGACGGGCCTGCGTGAGTTGGTCGACGAGGTGCAGGGCAACGCTCGCATGATCGAACAACTGGCGGAGGAGTCGGCCACCATCGGCGGCGTGCTGACGGTGATCCGCTCTATTGCCGAGCAGACCAACCTGCTGGCGCTCAATGCCGCGATCGAAGCGGCCCGCGCCGGTGAGATGGGCCGTGGTTTTGCCGTGGTGGCCGATGAGGTGCGTTCGCTGGCACAACGCACTACCGGGGCGACTGGCGAGATTCAGGTACTGATCGACCGCTTGCAGCAGGCAGCCAGAAGTTCGGTGACCGGGATGCGTGCGCAGCTTGAGCATGCCGAGGCCACGGCCAACCAGGCCCAGGCGGCGGATGGGGCGCTGGACGAGATTGTCTGTGCCATTCGCACCATTTCGGATACAGCGGTGCGGATTGCCGATGTCACGGCGCAACAGAGTGGTGCCGTGAGTGAGATTCGCGACCACAGCGAGCGGATTCACGAGCTGGGTGAGGACAACCTGCAGCGCATTGGCGAGGGGCGCGAGCAAGGCGAGCAGTTGCTGAGCCTGGGCGGTGAACTGAACCGGGCGGTGCGGGCCTTCAGAGTCTGAAAAGGCATACGCTGTACCTTTGTGGGAGCGGCCTTGTGTCGCGAAAGGGGTGCGAAGCGCCCCCAGTATCTGTGCATCACAGCTGATATTGCCGGGGCCGCGTTGCGGCCCTTTCGCGACACAAGGCCGCTCCCATAGGTACAGCATATGCCTCGAGGTTGGAGCAGGCCCTGTGGGAGCGGGTTTACCCGCGAAGAGGCCGGCACAGGCAGCACATCAGCCAGCGGCCATGTGTCGCCCCCGCCACCAGCATGGCCCCAACCTGCACCAACTCCGCTATCATGCCCAGCACGTTTCACCTCGCGAGTCCGCCATGCGCCGCCTGTTTTTCCTGCTGTTCCTGCTGCTGGCCAGCCCTGCCTTCGCCACAGGCCTGCTCGACAACCGCCCCAGCGCCACCCTCGGCGCAGCTTCGCTGACCAATAATGCCGACTTTCTGCCGGTACACGAGGCCTTCAAGCTCAGCCTGGTCCAGGCCGATGCGCAAACCATCAAGCTGCGCTTCGTCGCTACCGACGGCTACTACCTCTACCGCCACCGCTTCCAGTTCCGCACCGAACCGGCCGACATTGCCCTGGGCACACCAAGCATCCCCAAGGGCGAGGCCAAGCACGATGAGTTCTTCGGTGATGTCGAGGTGTACCACGGCGTGCTCGATATCGAGCTGCCGCGCAACGACCCGCGTGCCTTCACCCTGTTGGTGGGCTACCAGGGCTGCGCCGACAAAGGCCTGTGCTACCCGCCGGAAACCGCACGCCTGAGCATCGATGGCGAAGGCGGCGCAAGCACCCCGGCCAGCGCTGAACACGCCTGGACCTGGAAGTCGCTGGCGCTGTTCTTCCTCGCCGGAGTAGGCCTGACGTTCACCCCCTGCGTGCTGCCGATGCTGCCGATCCTTTCCGGCGTGGTGCTGCGTGGCCAGGCCGGCGGCCTGCGCGGGCTGGCGCTGTCGCTGGCCTACGTGCTGCCGATGGCAGCCAGCTTCGCTGTACTCGGTGCCCTGATGGGGCTGTTCGGCGCCGGCCTGAACCTGCAGGCGCGCCTGCAGTCGGCCTGGGTGCTGGTGCCCTTCGCGCTGTTCTTCGTGGTGTTCGCCCTGGCCATGTTCGGCCTGTTCGAACTGAAACTGCCGCAAGCCCTGAGCAACCGCCTGAACAATGTCGCCAACCACACCCGGGGCGGCTCGCTGCTGGGCGCGGCAATACTGGGCGTACTCTCCAGCCTGCTGGTTTCGCCCTGTGTGTCGGCGCCGCTGGCCGGTGCGTTGCTGTACATCAGCGCCAGCGGCGATGCCCTGGGCGGTGCACTCAAGCTGTTCGCCCTTGGCCTGGGCATGGGCGCACCATTGCTGCTGGTGGCCACCGGTGGCGCGGCCTGGCTACCGAAAAGCGGCCCTTGGCTGAACACGGTGAAGAACGCCATCGGCGTTCTGCTGCTGGGCTTGGCCATCGGTTTGCTCAGCCGTGTGCTGCCAGGCTCGCTGACCTTGCTGCTGGTCGGTTTCCTTGCCGCTGGCGTGGCGCTGTTCCTCGGTGCTCTCGAATTTGTCGTCAAGACCGCACGCCAGCGCCTGGCCCAACTGCTCGGTCTGGCCTTGCTGGTGTATGCCCTGGCCTGCTGGTATGGCGCCCTCAGCGGCCAAGGCGACCCGCTACGCCCGCTACCGCCGGCAACCCTTGTCGCCACCGGCAACGGGCCGGCGGTGCAGGCGCAGAGCTGGCAGACCATCACTACACCCGCCGCACTGGACGCAGCACTGGAGCAGGCCAAGGAGGCCGGCCAGCCGGTACTGCTGGACTGGTACGCCGACTGGTGCATCAGCTGCAAGGTGATCGAGCGCGAGGTGCTCACCGCCCCGCAGGTGCAAGCACAACTGGCTGGCTTCAAGCTGCTGCGTTTCGACATCACCGAAAGCAATGCCGAACAACGCAGCCTGCTGGACCGCTACCAGCTGTTCGGCCCTCCCGCCTTGTTGTTCTTTGCCGCGAACGGTAGCGAAATAACCGCTGATCGGGTCATTGGCGAGATAAATGCCGGCGAATTTGCACAAATTCTGACACGCGTGCGCGGCAAAGTCGGTCTATAACTTCCCGCGAGCTGTGAAAAATCCTGAAATCAGTGACCGAATTTAATTATCCGGTCACATACTTCGCGCGAACCTCGGACATCGTGCTGGCTATTGCCGGGAACTGGACACTTGCCGTCGCTTTACGGCACACTCGCCGCGCTGTGTCGAATTGCCCTACAAATCCAAGGAATCCGCAGATGGCAACGCTACTGGTGCTCCACGGCCCCAACCTCAACCTGCTCGGTACCCGCGAGCCTGGCCATTACGGCGCCGTGACCCTGGCCCAGATCAACCAGGACCTGGAGCAACGTGCCCGCGCCGCAGGCCACCATCTGCAGTACCTGCAGAGCAACGCCGAATACGAACTGATCGACCGCATTCACGCCGCACGCAACGAGGGTGTGGACTTCATCCTGATCAATCCGGCTGCTTTCACCCACACAAGCGTCGCATTACGTGACGCATTGCTTGCGGTGAGCATCCCATTCATCGAAGTGCACCTGTCCAACGTGCACAAACGCGAACCGTTCCGCCACCACTCCTACTTTTCCGATGTTGCCGTAGGGGTGATTTGCGGTCTGGGCGCCAGCGGTTATCGCTTGGCCCTGGAGTCCGCGCTGGAACAACTGGCTGCCAACGCACAGCCCAAATGATGAAAACCCTGGCCTCGGTGGGCCAGGGTTCGAGAGAAACGTTTCAGATACGTTTTTTGTATTTCGCCCCCTGACCGAACCTTTGGGAGTTGATGATTAATGGATATCCGTAAAGTCAAGAAACTGATCGAGCTGCTGGAAGAGTCTGGCATCGACGAACTGGAGATCAAGGAAGGCGAAGAGTCGGTCCGTATTAGCCGTCACAGCAAGACCCCAGCTGCCCAGCAGTACTTCGCACCGGCTCCGGTAGCCGCTGCCCCTGTTGCTGCCCCAGTCGCCGCTGCCGCTCCGGCCGCCGAAGCCGCTGCCGCTGCCCCGGCCCTGAAAGGCACCGTGATCCGCTCGCCGATGGTAGGTACCTTCTACCGCAAGCCTTCGCCGACCTCGCCGAACTTCGCTGAAGTTGGCCAGACCGTGAAGAAAGGCGACACCCTGTGCATCGTCGAAGCCATGAAGATGATGAACCACATCGAAGCCGATGTTGGCGGTGTCATCGACGCCATCCTGGTAGAAGACGGCCAGCCGGTTGAGTTCGACCAGCCGCTGTTCACCGTCGTTTGAATCGCGGAGAGCCAACGATGTCTGGGAAGCTCGAAAAAGTCCTGATCGCCAACCGCGGGGAAATTGCCCTGCGGATCCTGCGTGCCTGCAAAGAGCTGGGCATCAAGACCGTCGCAGTGCACTCCACTGCCGACCGTGAACTGATGCACCTGGGCCTGGCAGACGAGTCGGTCTGCATCGGCCCTGCATCGTCCAAGGATTCCTACCTGCATATCCCGGCGATCATCGCTGCCGCCGAAGTGACCGGCGCCACCGCGATCCACCCGGGCTACGGCTTCCTGGCGGAAAACGCCGATTTCGCCGAGCAGGTGGAAAAATCCGGTTTCGCCTTCATCGGCCCGAAAGCCGACACCATTCGCCTGATGGGCGACAAGGTTTCGGCCAAGGACGCGATGATCAAGTCGGGCGTACCGACCGTGCCGGGCTCCGATGGCCCACTGCCGGAAGATGAAGAAGTCGCCCTGGCGATTGCTCGTGACGTCGGCTACCCAGTGATCATCAAGGCCGCCGGTGGCGGTGGTGGTCGCGGCATGCGCGTGGTGCACAAGGAAGAGGACCTGATTGCCTCGGCCAAGCTCACCCGTACCGAAGCCGGTGCAGCCTTCGGCAACCCGATGGTCTACCTGGAGAAGTTCCTGACCAACCCACGCCACGTGGAAGTACAGGTACTGTCCGACGGCCAAGGCAACGCCATCCACCTGGGTGACCGTGACTGCTCGCTGCAGCGCCGACACCAGAAGGTACTGGAAGAAGCGCCAGCCCCGGGCATCGACGAAAAAGCCCGTCAGGAAGTGTTCAAGCGCTGCGTCGATGCGTGCATCGAGATCGGCTACCGTGGTGCGGGTACTTTCGAGTTCCTGTACGAAAACGGCCGCTTCTACTTCATCGAGATGAACACCCGCGTGCAGGTTGAGCACCCGGTGTCGGAGATGGTTACCGGTATCGACATCGTCAAGGAGATGCTGAGCATCGCCGCTGGCAACAAGCTGTCGTTCCGCCAGGAAGACGTGGTCATTCGTGGCCATGCGCTAGAATGCCGTATCAACGCCGAAGACCCGAAGAAGTTCATCCCGAGCCCAGGCAAGGTGAAGCACTTCCACGCCCCGGGCGGCAACGGCGTGCGTGTGGATTCGCACCTGTACAGCGGTTACTCGGTTCCGCCGAACTACGACTCGCTGATTGGCAAGCTGATCACCTACGGCAAGGACCGCGACGAAGCCATGGCGCGCATGCGCAATGCCCTGGACGAGATCGTCGTCGACGGCATCAAGACCAACATCCCGCTGCACCGCGACCTGGTGCGTGATGAAGGTTTCTGCAAAGGCGGCGTCAACATTCACTACCTCGAGCACAAACTGGCTAGCCAGGAGTGATCGTGTAGTGTGATGTACCGAAAACCCCGGACTTGTTCCGGGGTTTTTTATTGCCTGGGGGATCCTGGGGCCGCTTTGCGGCCCATCGCGACACAAGGCCGCTCCCACAGGGTTTTGCAAGGCCTCGAGGTTGACGCTGTACCTGTGGGAGCGGCCTTGTGTCGCGAAAGGGGCGCAACGCGCCCCCTGGGCCCTACCCCTTCATCCGCGGCATCTCGATGTGGTGCTCATGCACCCGCCGGTACAAGGTCGCCCGCGATATCCCCAGAGCCCGCGCCGCATCGGCCGGCTTCCAGCGATGGCGGATCAGCGCATCCAGCAGCAACTGCCGGGCAGGACAAGACATGCTGCTTTCAGCCGACGCGACTATCTCGCCGCGCACTTCCTGCGGCAGGTCCTGCACCTGCACCCGCCCGCCCTCGCTCACCGCACAGGCATAGCGCAGCACCTGCCGCAGCTGGCGCAAGTTCCCAGGCCAGCGGTAAACCAGCAGCGCCTGCAGCGCATCATCCGCCAACACCGCCTCGACCCCGCAGGCCTCGGCCTCCTCGGCCAGCAACTGGTGAATCAACCCCAAGCGGTCCTCACGCTCGCGCAGTGGCGGCAACTCGAAGCGGGCATTGGCCAGGCGGAAGTACAGGTCCTCACGAAAACGCCCATCCTCCACCATCGCTGCCAAATCACGGTGGGTCGCGCAAATCACCTGGATATCCACCCGCTCCCGCCGCGCCGCGCCCAGCGGCGCCACTTCACCTTCGGCCAGTACGCGCAGCAACCGGGTTTGCAGGTTCAGCGGCATGTCACCGATTTCGTCGAGGAACAGCGTGCCGCCATCGGCCTGCTGCAACAGCCCCTGCATGCCTTTGCTGGAAGCCCCGGTGAAGGCCCCGGCCACATAACCGAACAGCTCGCTCTCGATCAGGCTCTCCGGAATGGCCGCGCAGTTCAGGGTGACGAACGGGCCATCGCGACGCTGGCTTTGCTGATGCAGCTGGCGGGCGAACACCTCTTTGCCAGCCCCCGTCTCGCCTTGCACAAGCACCGCCAGGTTGCAGTCCTTGACCCGCGTGGCCAGGCGCAGATGCTGCTCGATGCGGGCGTCCTGGGCCTGGCGCAACGGCTGCGCACGCTGGCGCTGGCGGGGTGCGCTGACCCGGCCGTACAGCCCACCCAGGCCCGGCAGCCGTTGAGCGGACGATGCATTCACGCGGCGCAGCTGGTCCATGTCGAAAAGCTCGCCAATGTGCTCGGGCAAACGCCCCAGTTGCTCCACCAGCCGCTGGCGCGCCAGGCTGTTGATCGCCTGCAGGCGGCCATCGCCATCCCAGGCCAGCAGGTAGTCGGGCTGGCTTTCCACATAGCCCGGCGTGCCATGGGCACGCATCACCCAATGGCCCTGGGCACTGTGCATGAAGAAGGCGTTCTCGATCTCGCGGGCGGTCTGCTCGACCAATTGGCGGATCAGGTGCTGGCTGCGGCGGTCATCCGGCGACTGCAAGGCCGAGACATCCACCACGCCCAGCAACTCGCCCAACGGGTCGAACACCGGAGCCGCCGTACAGGTCAGGCCAATGAACGCAGCGCGGAAGTGGTCGCGCTTGTGCACCGTGACCGGGGCCTTGCTGGTCAACACTGCCGCCACGCCGCAGGTGCCCTCCTCGCCCTCCGACCAGCAGGTGCCCAGATACAGCCCGGCCTTGCGGCAGTCGTTGCGGATGGCCGACTCGACCCGGTAATCGATGGTGCGCCCCAAGGCATCGGTGAGCAGCACGCAGTAGTCGGCACCGCGCACCCGCTCATGCAGGCGGGCCACTGCATCGCTGGCGATACGCAGGAACAGTTCGGCGCGCTCGCGGCATTCGTTGAGCAGGCTTTGGGACAGGATGCGCGGCCCCTGCTGGGACCCGGGGTCGAGGCGGTACAGCTCCATGGAGCGGCGCCATGAATCGAGGATCAGCGTTGGCACCGGCGCCTGCGGCAGGCGGTCGGCATTCTTCAGCACCCTGCTGACGCAGTCGACATGGGCTCGGGAGTTCGCGGCAAGCATTCAGGCCCTCCGGTTCTCGTTGCTGTTTTTATCGTTGTCCGGCCATTAAGCGCTTCCGGGCAGGCCCCGACAAGCACTGCGTGATTACCGGCCGGCTTGAGACGCAGCGTCTCAGCGTCTCGGCAACGTAGGCCCCAGGCTGGCACCGGGCGTCTCGCCAGCCCAACCATCAGCCTCCGCCGAAGCACAAGAAAACCTCTCTATTGCGGGCACTTCAGCCAATTCAGAAGAAGCTGGCACCGCGCTTGCTCCTGCCATGGCAAACAAGAATACGAGGTGCGCCATGCCGCTACCCGCCCCGACCGTCGGGATCATTGCCAACCCTGCCTCTGGCCGCGACCTGCGCCGCCTGACTGCCAACGCCGGGCTCTATTCGAGCACCGACAAGGCCTCGGCGATCCAGCGCTTGCTCGCTGCCTTTGGTGCCACCGGCATCGGCCAGGTGCTGCTGCCCAGTGACATGACCGGCATTGCCGCCGCGGTGCTCAAGGCCAGCCAGGGCCCAGTAGCCCGTGACCAGCACTGGCCGGCCATCGAAATAATCGACCTGCCGCTGACCCAGACCGTTGCCGATACCCGCCTGGCCACCCGCCGCATGGTCGAGCGAGGCGTGGCGATGATCGCCGTGCTCGGCGGCGACGGCACCCACAAGGCAGTGGCCGCCGAGGCCGGTGACGTACCGCTGCTGACCTTGTCCACCGGCACCAACAATGCCTTCCCCGAACTGCGCGAGGCCACCAGCGCCGGCCTGGCCGGTGGCCTGCTTGCCAGCGGCCGCGTACCGGCCAGCATCGGCCTGCGCCGCAACAAGCGCCTGCTGGTGAAGGTGCCCGAACAACAGCTTGCCGAATGGGCCCTGGTGGAGGTGGCGGTGTCGCCCCAGCGTTTCATCGGCGCTCGGGCACTGAGCCGCAGCGAGGACCTTTGTGAAGTCTTCGCCTGTTTCGCCGAACCCCATGCCATTGGCCTGTCGGCCCTGTGCGGCCTGTGGTGCCCGGTCTCGCGCCAGGACCCGCACGGCGCCTGGGTACGCCTGAACCCCGGGGCCGAACAAGCCCTGCTCGCACCCCTGGCACCCGGCCTGCTGCAAGGCTGCGGCATCACCGCCAGTGGCCGGCTGACGCCCGGCGTAGCCCATCGCCTGAGCCTGGCCAGCGGCACCCTGGCGCTGGACGGCGAGCGCGAAATCGAATTCGCCGAACACGACACCCCCACCATCACCCTCGATCACCAAGGCCCGTTGAGCGTGGATGTCGAGGCCGTGCTGGCGCATGCCGCCCGCCATCACCTGCTGGCCGTACCGCGCGGCCACCGGTTGCACCCTGCAAACCCGTGTTGAGACAACCCTGGAGAACAACAAGATGTCCAATCAACTCAGTAACGAACAATTGCTGCATGCCTATGAAGTGATGCGCACCATCCGCGCCTTCGAAGAACGCCTGCACGTGGAGTTCGCCACCGGCGAGATCCCCGGCTTCGTCCACCTGTATGCCGGCGAAGAGGCTTCCGCTGCCGGGGTCATGGCCCACCTGCGCGACAGCGACTGCATCGCCTCGACCCACCGCGGTCATGGCCACTGCATCGCCAAGGGAGTGGACGTGTACGGCATGATGGCCGAGATCTACGGCAAAAGGACCGGCGTGTGCGGTGGCAAGGGCGGCTCGATGCATATCGCCGACCTGGAAAAAGGCATGCTCGGCGCCAATGGCATCGTCGGTGCCGGTGCACCGCTGGTGGCCGGGGCCGGGCTGGCGGCCAAGATCAAGGGCAGCGACGATGTGTCGGTGGCCTTCTTCGGCGATGGCGCTTCCAACGAAGGCGCCGTGTTCGAAGCCATGAACATGGCCTCGATCATGAACCTGCCATGCATCTTCGTGGCCGAGAACAACGGCTACGCCGAAGCTACCGCCTCGACCTGGTCGGTTGCCTGCGACCATATCGCCGACCGCGCGGCCGGGTTCGGCATGCCCGGTGTCACCATCGACGGTTTCGACTTCTTTGCCGTATACGAGGCCGCCGGCGCTGCCATCGAACGAGCACGTTCCGGGCAAGGCCCATCGCTGATCGAGGTCAAGCTCAGCCGCTACTACGGCCATTTCGAAGGCGATGCACAAACCTACCGCGCCCCGGACGAAGTGAAGAACCTGCGCGAATCCCGCGACTGCCTGATGCAGTTCCGCAACAAGACCACCCGCGCCGGCCTGCTCACGGCTGCGCAACTGGATGCCATCGACGCCCGCGTCGAAGACCTGATCGAAGACGCCGTGCGCCGCGCCAAGTCCGATCCCAAGCCACAGCCCGCCGACCTGCTCACCGACGTCTACGTCGCCTACCCCTGAGCCGCGGATTACAAGAACAACAGGAGAATCACCATGGCAAGAAAGATCAGCTACCAGCAGGCCATCAACGAAGCCCTGGCCCAGGAAATGCGCCGCGACAACACGGTGTTCATCATTGGCGAAGACGTTGCTGGCGGCGCCGGTGCCCCCGGCGAGGATGACGCCTGGGGTGGCGTGCTGGGCGTAACCAAGGGCCTTTACCACCAGTTCCCGGGGCGCGTGCTCGACGCTCCGCTATCGGAAATCGGCTACGTCGGCGCCGCCGTTGGTGCTGCCACCCAGGGCCTGCGCCCGGTGTGCGAGCTGATGTTCGTCGACTTCGCCGGCTGCTGCCTGGACCAGATCCTCAACCAGGCCGCCAAGTTCCGCTACATGTTCGGCGGCAAGGCGGTCACCCCGTTGGTGATGCGCACCATGTACGGCGCTGGCCTGCGTGCGGCGGCCCAGCACTCGCAGATGCTCACCTCGCTGTGGACACACATTCCTGGCCTGAAGGTGGTCTGCCCGTCCTCGCCGTACGATGCCAAGGGCCTGTTGATACAGGCGATTCGCGACAACGACCCGGTGATCTTCTGCGAGCACAAGCTGCTGTACAGCATGCAAGGCGAGGTGCCGGAAGAGGTTTACACCGTGCCGTTCGGCGAAGCCAACTTCCTGCGTGATGGTGACGACGTGACTCTGGTCACCTATGGCCGCATGGTGCATGTGGCGCTGGAAGCAGCCAACAACCTGGCCCGCCAGGGTATCGACTGCGAGGTGCTGGACCTGCGCACCACCAGCCCGCTGGACGAGGACAGCATCCTGGAAAGCGTGGAAAAGACCGGCCGCCTGGTGGTTATCGACGAAGCCAACCCGCGTTGCTCCATGGCCACCGACATCAGCGCGCTGGTGGCACAGAAGGCCTTCGGCGCGCTCAAGGGCCCGATAGAAATGGTCACCGCCCCGCATACTCCTGTGCCGTTCTCCGATGCCTTGGAAGACCTGTACATCCCTGACGCGGCGAAGATCGAGGCTGCGGTACGCAAAGTGATCGAAGCCGCAAGGAGTGCCGCATGAGCCAGATCCATACCCTGACCATGCCCAAGTGGGGCCTGTCGATGACCGAGGGCCGGGTGGATACCTGGCTGAAACAGGAAGGTGACGAAATCAACAAGGGTGACGAGGTGCTGGATGTCGAGACCGACAAGATCAGCAGCAGTGTCGAAGCCCCGTTCAGCGGTGTGTTGCGCCGCCAGGTGGCCAGGCCTGATGAAACCCTGCCGGTCGGTGCCCTGCTGGCAGTAGTGGTGGAAGGCGAAGCCGAAGAGGCTGAAATCGATGCCGTGGTGCAGCGCTTCCAGGCCGAGTTCGTCGCCGAGGGTGGCGCCGACCAGGCTCAGGGGCCGGCCCCTCAGAAGGCGCAAGTGGGGGGCCGTCTGCTGCGCTGGTTCGAGCTGGGCGAAGGTGGCACGCCACTGGTTTTGGTGCACGGCTTTGGTGGCGATCTCAACAACTGGCTGTTCAACCACCCGGCGCTGGCTGCCGAGCGACGTGTGATCGCCCTCGACCTGCCTGGCCATGGCGAGTCGACCAAGGCCCTGCAACGGGGCGACCTGGACGAGTTGAGCGAAACAGTGCTGGCCCTGCTCGACCACCTGGACATCGCCAAGGCCCACCTGGCCGGCCACTCCATGGGCGGCGCGGTCAGCCTGAACGTGGCGCGCCTGGCGCCGCAGCGGGTTGCCAGCCTGAGCCTGGTGGCCAGTGCCGGGCTGGGCGAGGCAATCAACGGGCAGTACCTGCAAGGCTTCGTCGCTGCCGCCAATCGCAATGCCCTCAAGCCGCAGATGGTGCAGCTGTTTGCCGACCCGGCACTCGTCACCCGGCAGATGCTGGAGGACATGCTCAAGTTCAAGCGCCTGGAAGGTGTGGACGAGGCGCTGCGCCTGTTGGCATCGGCCATCGCCGACGGCGACCGACAGCGCCATGACCTGCGCGGGGTGCTGGGGCAGCACCCGGCACTGGTGGTGTGGGGTGGCAAGGACGCGATCATTCCGGCCAGCCATGCCGAAGGGCTGGAGGCTGAAGTGCTGGTGCTGCCTGAGGCCGGCCACATGGTGCAGATGGAGGCGGCCGAACAGGTCAACCAGCAACTGCTCGCGTTCCTGCGCAAGCACTAAGCCCTTTCCGTGAGCCTGGAGAAAAGCAATGAACGACCTGAGCCACACCCACATGCGTGCTGCCGTCTGGCATGGCCGCAATGATATTCGCGTCGAACAGGTGCCCCTGCCGGCCGACCCTGCGCCAGGATGGGTGCAGATCAAGGTGGACTGGTGCGGTATCTGCGGCTCCGACCTGCACGAATACGTCGCCGGTCCGGTATTCATCCCCGTGGAAGCACCACACCCGCTGACCGGCATACAGGGTCAGTGCATCCTCGGCCACGAATTCTGCGGCCAGATCGCCAAGCTGGGTGAAGGGGTGGAAGGTTTTGCCGTCGGTGACCCGGTGGCTGCGGACGCCTGCCAGCATTGCGGCACCTGCTACTACTGCACCCACGGCCTGTACAACATCTGCGAGCGCCTGGCCTTCACCGGCCTGATGAACAACGGCGCCTTTGCCGAACTGGTCAACGTGCCCGCCAACCTGCTGTACCGGCTGCCGCAGGGTTTCCCGGCAGAGGCCGGGGCACTGATCGAGCCGCTGGCGGTGGGCATGCATGCGGTAAAGAAGGCCGATAGCCTGCTTGGCCAGACAGTGGTGGTGGTCGGCGCCGGCACAATCGGCTTGTGCACCATCATGTGTGCCAAGGCGGCTGGCGCGGCGCAGGTGATCGCACTGGAGATGTCCTCGGCACGCAAGGCCAAGGCCAAGGAAGTTGGCGCCAGCGTGGTGCTGGACCCCAGCCAGTGCGACGCCCTGGCGGAAATCCGCAAGCTGACTGCTGGGCTGGGGGCGGACGTGAGCTTTGAATGCATCGGCAACAAGCACACGGCCAAGCTGGCCATCGACACCATCCGCAAGGCGGGCAAGTGCGTACTTGTGGGCATTTTCGAAGAACCCAGCGAGTTCAACTTCTTCGAACTGGTGTCCACCGAAAAGCAGGTGCTGGGGGCGTTGGCCTACAACGGCGAGTTTGCCGATGTCATTGCCTTCATCGCTGACGGCAGGCTGGATATTCGCCCGCTGGTGACCGGGCGGATCGGGCTGGAGCAGATTGTCGAGCTGGGCTTCGAGGAGCTGGTCAACAACAAGGAGGAGAACGTGAAAATCATCGTTTCGCCGGGCGTGCGCTGATTGCACCTCAAAGGCGACACGGAACCTGTGGGAGCGGGCGTGCCCGCGAAGCAGGCGACTCGGTGCCTGGCACCGGCTTCGCCGGTGTTCGCGGGCACGCCCGCTCCCACAGGTTCCGTGCCAGCTTTTGGATGCAGTGCAGGCTCGCGAGCTGCGCCAGCACCTGCGTTCGCTGTTTCAGGATCCCATTCTGCGTCATACTCGGCAGACCTATTGCCCGGTTCTCGCCATGCGTTCACTGCTCCCCATCACCCTGGTCCTGCTGCTTGCCGCCTGCGGCGATGGCGAATCGCTGCTCCCGCCGGACGCGCGCCTGCCTGACGGTGGGCGGTACCGGGGGCAGGTGGTCGATGGCCTGCTGCAAGGCGAGGGCCGGATCGACTATCCCAACGGCAGCTGGTACGCCGGTACCTTCAAGGACGGTCAATGGCACGGCCAGGGCGAATGGCACGGCCGCAACGGCGAGGTGTATCGCGGCCAGTTCGCCGCAGGGCTGTTCCAGGGGCTGGGTGAGCTGACCACCCCGGGCAGCCACTATGCCGGCACCTTCAGCCACGGCCGCCGCGACGGCGAAGGCACCCTCAAGCAAGCCGACCAGACTTACCGCGGCCAATTCAAGGACGACCTGTACGAAGGCGCCGGCGAGCTGGAACTGGCCGACGGCAGCCGTTACCAGGGCCTGTTCGCCAAGGGCAAGCCCAACGGTGCCGGGGTGCGCAGCGATGCCAGCGGCAACCAGTTCAGCGGCCACTTCATCAACGGCCAACTGGAAGGCAGCGGCACCTATGACAGCGTCGACGGCGAGCAGTACATCGGCGAGTTCAAGGACAACCGCCTGGAAGGCCGTGGCCGCTACGAAAATGCCGATGGTGATGTGTGGATCGGCGAATTCAAGGACGGCTCGCTGGTCGGCGAAGGCGAACTGCTGGGCAGCGATGGCAGCCACTACAAGGGTACCTTCGCCGACTGGCGCCTGTCGGGCCAGGGCAGCCTGCAACTGGCCGACGGCAGCAAGTACATCGGCGGCTTCCTCAACGATGCCTACCACGGCCAGGGCCGGCTGATCCTGGCCAACGGCAAGGTCGAAAGCGGTACCTGGAGCAACGGCGTGCGCGTACGCGACCAGAACGGCAAACTGTTGCCCGACCCGCTGGACCTGGCTTTGCTCAACCAGGGCCGTTTGCTGGACGAAGCGCTGGCCCGGGTACCGCGTTCGGCGCCATCAGTCCAGCTGTACAGCCTGGTGGTGGGCGGCGATGGCCAGCAGAGCGTGTTCATGCGCGAAGCCGACTACGTCAGCAACATGCTCAAGGTGCGCTTTGGTGCCCGTGGCCAGGTGACCTTGGTCAACCACCGCGACCACATGACCACCCGCCCCATGGCCACGCGTGAAAACCTGACCCGCGCCGCCCGCACCCTGGCCGAGCGCAGCGGCCCCGAAGACCTGGTGTTCATCTACCTCACCAGCCATGGCAGCCACGACCACCAGCTGGTGTTCGACCAGCCGCGCCTGCAGCTGGCCGACCTGTCCGCCGACGAACTGGCCAGCGCCCTGGCACCGCTGAAGAACCGCGACAAGGTCATTGTCATATCCGCGTGCTATTCAGGGGGCTACATAGCCCCACTCAAGGATGAGCGCACGCTGATCATGACCGCCGCCCGGGCCGATCGCGTGTCCTTCGGTTGCTCGGAAGAAGCCGATTTCACCTACTTCGGCGATGCCCTGTTCGCCGAAGCGCTGAACCAGACCGACGACCTGAAACAGGCGTTTGAACTGGCGCGCGCCAGCGTTGCCGAAAGAGAACAAAGGGAAGGTTTCGAGGCCTCCGAACCGCAGCTGTGGGCGCCGCCGAACGTGCTTGAGCACTGGCAGCGCCTGCGCCGGCAACAGGCTGAAGAAGCATTGCGTAACGCCGCACAGGCCAACGTGGGGGAACAGGCGGAAACGCCACGCAACCACTAAGCTTGGTGTAACAAGGGAGAGACATCATGTATTTGACGCCTCAGCATGTCCTGCTTGCCGGTGCCACGGGGCTGACAGGTGAACACCTGCTCGACCGCCTCCTCAACGAGCCCACCATCACTCGCGTACTGGCGCCTACCCGCCGGCCATTGGCCGAGCACCCGCACCTGGAAAACCCCGTGGGCGACCCGGCGGTATTCCTCCCACAGCTGGGTGGGCGGGTCGATATCGCCTATTGCTGCCTGGGCACTACACTGAAGCAGGCCGGTTCCGAATCGGCCTTCCGCGCGGTGGACCTGGACATGGTGGTGGCATTCAGCAAGCGTGCCCGGGAGTTGGGCGCGCGGCATCTGCTGGTGGTCAGTGCATTGGGCGCCGACCCGAAATCGTCGATTTTCTACAACCGGGTCAAGGGCGAAATGGAGGAGGCACTCAAGGCCCAGGATTGGCCGCAGCTGACCATCGTGCGGCCGTCATTGCTGCTGGGCGAACGGGTCGAGCCGCGGCTCGGCGAACAGTTGGCTTCGCCATTTGCCAAGCTGATACCCGGGAAGTATCGGGGGATCGAGGCTTGTACCTTGGCCCGGGCGCTGTGGCGGCTGGCGCTGGAGGAGGAAGACGGGGTGCGGATTGTGGAATCGGATGAGTTGCGCAGGCTGGGCAAGAATTAGGCTTCACTTGTGATGGCTCTTCGCGGGCACGCCCGCTCCCACAGGTACAGCGATCCCTGTAGGAGCGGGCGTGCCCGCGAAAGGGCCCTTACAGGCCACCAGTGGCCTGGAAGCCTACACCGGCTGCCGTGAGCAGCGACAACGGCAGCAACAGGGTATCGAGCAACATGCTCCCCGGCAGGTCCAGCCCCGGATACGCCGGCGCATCAGCCCCGTAATGATCCCGTGGGCAGCACCCACCATTGATCACATACAAGTCCAACCGGGTACCGGCATACACCACCGGTGCCCCGGGCTTGTTGGCATCCAGCGTGCGCACCGTGGCGCAGCCACCGAGCAGCACCAGCGCCAGCAAACCCGCCAGTGCTCGCTTCAATCATCCACCCCGAAGTGGTGCTCACCCCAGCGCGGCAACATGTCCTGGGGAATGTTCAGCAGGTTTAGAATGCGCGCGACCACGAAGTCGACCAGGTCGTCGATAGTCTGCGGCTGGTGATAAAAACCCGGCGCCGCCGGCAGGATCACCGCGCCCATCTGCGACAGCTTAAGCATGTTCTCCAGGTGGATGGTGGAGAATGGCGCCTCGCGCGGCACCAGGATCAACTGGCGACGCTCCTTGAGGGTAACGTCGGCAGCACGTTCGATCAGGTTGTTGCACGCACCGGTGGCAATCGCCGACAACGTTCCGGTGGAACAGGGCACCACCACCATCGCCGCCGGAGCGCCGGAGCCGGAGGCCACCGGCGACATCCAGTCTTCCTTGCCATACACGCGAATTTGCCCGTCGGCAGCGCCGGTATATTCGGTGAGGAAGGCCTGCATCGCCTGTGGTTTGGCCGGCAGCACCACGTCCGTCTCGGTGGCCATCACCAGTTGCGCAGCCTTGGAGATCAGGAAGTGCACCTCGCGGTCCTCACGCACCAGGCAGTCGAGCAGGCGCAGGCCATACTGGGCGCCAGAGGCACCCGTCATGGCCAGCGTGATGCGTTCCGGCCCGCTCACTTCAGTGCCTCGGCCAGCTTGCCGTGCAGGCCGCCGAAGCCGCCGTTGCTCATGATCACTACATGTGTACCCGGGCGGGCCTGCCCCTTGACCCGCTCGATGATCGCTTCCAGGCTGTCGGCCACCACGCTAGGCACTTTGCATTGCGCAGCGGTGGCAGCCAGGTCCCAGCCAAGGTTGGCCGGGGCGTACCAGATCACCTGGTCGGCGTCGTTGACGCTTTCCGGCAGGCCATCTCGATGGGCACCGAGCTTCATCGAGTTGGAGCGTGGCTCGATCACGGCGATCACCGGGGCCTCGCCAACGCGCTTGCGCAGGCCGTCAAGGGTGGTGGCGATGGCGGTCGGGTGGTGGGCGAAGTCATCGTAGATGGTCACTCCCTGCACTTCGGCAACCTTCTCCATGCGCCGCTTGACGCTCTTGAAGGCGCTCAGGCCTTCGATGCCCATGGCTGGCACCACGCCTACATGGCGCGCCGCTGCCAAGGTGGCCAAGGCGTTGGCGACGTTGTGCTGGCCGGTCAGCGCCCAGTCCACCACGCCCTGCGCTTCACCATCGAACAGCACTTCGAAGCGCGAACCGTCGGGGCTGAGCAGACGGGCTTGCCACTGGCCACCTTCGCCGGTGGTCTGCACCGGGGTCCAGCAACCCATGCCGATCACTCGTTCCAGCGCCTGCTCGGTGGTGGGGTGGATGACCAGGCCTTCGCTGGGAATGGTGCGCACCAGATGGTGGAACTGCCGCTCGATCGAGGCCAGGTCGGGGAAGATGTCCGCATGGTCGAACTCGAGGTTGTTGAGGATTGCCGTGCGCGGGTGGTAGTGGACGAACTTCGAGCGCTTGTCGAAGAAGGCGCTGTCGTATTCGTCGGCTTCGACCACGAAGAACGGCGTAGCGCCCAGGCGCGCCGACACCGAGAAGTTCTGCGGCACACCGCCGATCAAAAAGCCCGGGCTCATGCCGGCGTGCTCCAGCACCCAGGCCAGCATGCTGCTGGTCGTGGTCTTGCCGTGGGTACCGGCAACGGCCAGCACCCAGCGGCCCTGCAACACGTGGTCGGCCAGCCACTGCGGGCCGGAGACATAGGGCAGGCCCTTGTTCAGCACGTACTCCACCGCCGGGTTGCCACGCGACATGGCGTTGCCGATGACCACCAGGTCTGGCGCCGGGTCCAGCTGGGCCGGGTCATAGCCTTGGGTCAGTTCGATGCCCTGGGCTTCGAGCTGGGTGCTCATCGGGGGATAGACGTTGGCATCCGAGCCGGTGACGCGGTGGCCAAGTTCCTTGGCCAGCACCGCCAGCGAGCCCATGAAAGTGCCGCAAATACCGAGAATGTGAATATGCATGGTCGACCTCGCAAAACATCGAGGCAGGGTAGCCCAGGGCGCGACAAATCGCACCAGATGTTTCGCTCAGCCGGCCCGGGTGATGCCGTGTTTGCGCAGTTTTCGATACAAGGTATTGCGGCTGATGCCCAAGTGCTCGGCGACACGGGTGAGGTGCCAGTGTTTTGCCTCTAACGTCTCCAACAATGCTTGCCGCTCCGCATCCTGTAGGAGCGGCCTTGTGTCGCGATCGGGCTGCGACGCAGCCCCTGCAGATTGGTCGGCGCTGCTGAGACCCTGGGGCCGCTCTGCGACCCTTTCGCGACACAAGGCCGCTCCTACAGGGACGGTGCTGTTGCGGAGAATGGCGGGGAGATCCGGGAACACGATGCGGGAGTCTTCGCAAAGCGCCACCAAGGTACGCAGCACATTGCGCATCTGCCGCACGTTGCCCGGCCAGGCAAAGTCGAGCAGTGCCTGTCGCGCCCTGGGCTCGATATCGATCGGTTCTCCACGTGCCTCCTGACGCAGCAGAAAGTCCAGCAACTGCGCCTTGTCACTGCGCTCGCGCACCGCAGGCAATGCCACTTCCAGGCCATTGAGCCGGTAATACAGGTCCTCGCGGAAACTGCCCTGCTCCACCCGCTCCAGCAGGTCACGGTGGGTAGCGCTGACGATGCGCACGTCGACCGCCTGCGGTTCGCCACCGATCGGCACCACCTGGCGCTCCTCCAGCACACGCAGCAGGCGGGTTTGCAGGGCCAGCGGCATGTCGCCAATCTCGTCCAGCAGCAAGGTGCCGCCGTCGGCCTGCAGCAGCTTGCCGCGCATGCCTTCCTTGCGCGCACCGGTAAAGCTGCCGCCGCGGTAGCCGAACAGTTCGCTCTCGATCAGGCTCTCCGGAATAGAGGCACAGTTGACGGCAACGAACGGCTTGCCGCGCCGCTCGCTGGCCTGGTGCACGGCCTGGGCGAAGGCCTCCTTGCCGCAGCCGGTCTCGCCGCGCAGCAACAGCGGCACATCGCGCTCGAACACCCGCACACTGCGGCGGAAGTCGTTCTGCAAGGCCGGGTCGAGCAGGCAGATAAGCGGCTCCGCTTCCCGCGTGGGTCGCGGCTGGGCGGCTGGCACCGACCACACCGGTGCACGCGCCTGGCCACGCAGGCTGGCGAACACCTGGCGCCCGTCCAGGGTATGCAGCGGCCAGGCCGTGCTGCCGCCGGGCGTGGCGCGGCTGAACAGTTCGTCGTGGCTGCAAGCGAAAAAGCGTTCCAGCGGCTTGCCCAGCACACCACCACGCACCGTGCCCAGCAGGTTCAACGCGCTCTGGTTGGCGGCGCAGATCCGCCCGTCACCGTCGAACGCCAGCAGGCCTTCGCTGAACAGGCCGACCGACTCGGCCTGCAGGTGAAAACGCAGCAGCCATTGCTGTTCGAAATGACGCAGGAAGTAGCAGCTTTCGATCATCTTCGCCGACAGGTTGACCAGGGCCATGGTGTGGAACTGGCTCTGCCGGGAAACGTCGGGCCGCGCCGAAGATACATCCAGCACTGCCAGCAACTCGCCATGCGGGTCGAACACCGGGCTGGCCGAGCATGTCAGCCCCGTGTGGCGACCGCGGAAGTGCTCGTTCTGGTGAATGGTCAGCGCCTGGCGCTCGACCAGGCAGGTGCCGATGCCGTTGGTGCCCTCGCGCGCCTCGCTCCAGTCAGCGCCCAGCCACAAGCCGGCGCGCTCGAAGCTGCGCCGCTCGGTCGGCGCGCTGACGCAATTGAGGATCACCCCACGGGCATCGGTCAGCAGCACCGCATGGCCGGCCCCGGAAAGCTGCTGGTGCAGGCTGTTCATTTCATGGTCGGCAATCTGCAGCACCTGGCGCAGGCGCTCGCGGCTTTCCAGCAGGCGCCCGTGCTCGAGCACCACCGGGGCCTCGATCACCGACGGGTCGAGGTGGTAGTCCTCCAGGCAGCGCAGCCAGGAGCGGGCGATGGACGGGTCACTGCCGCCCTCCCCGGCCCCACCATGGGCGACGGTATGGACTTGCTGGGCATGGCGACTGAAATGATTGCTCTGCATTGTTGTAGTTCTCCGCAGATAGAGAGTCCCGCCAGCATCCTCCACCCGGGAAGGCTTTGCAATGCACCCTCCGGTTACGTGTCGCAAATGGCACAAAGTGTCACCCCCGCGCGTACCGGCGCTGGTACAGCCACCGTAAATCAGGCCCAAAGAACCGAGCCAAGTCATTGATTTGCCTGGTGCTCAAAACGCTGGCCCAACCTTTGCTCTACGCTTTCCAACTCCCTAACAAACACAATAGCCAGGAGACACACCATGCGTTACGCACATCCCGGTACCGAAGGCGCGAAGGTTTCCTTCAAGAGCCGCTACGGCAACTACATCGGTGGTGAGTTCGTTCCTCCGGTAAAGGGGCAGTACTTCGAAAATACCTCCCCGGTGAATGGCAAGCTGATCGCTGAATTCCCCCGGTCCACTGCCGAAGACATCGAGAAAGCCCTGGATGCCGCCCACGCTGCGGCCGACGCCTGGGGTCGCACCTCAGTTCAGGACCGCTCCAATGTCCTGCTCAAGATCGCCGACCGTATCGAGCAGAACCTCGAACTGCTGGCCATTACCGAAACCTGGGATAACGGCAAGCCGATCCGCGAAACCCTCAATGCCGACATTCCGCTGGCGGTCGACCACTTCCGCTATTTCGCTGGCTGCATCCGCGCCCAGGAAGGCGGCGCCGCGGAAATCAACGAAGGCACAGTGGCCTATCACATCCACGAGCCGCTGGGCGTGGTCGGGCAGATCATCCCGTGGAACTTCCCGATCCTGATGGCGGCCTGGAAGCTCGCCCCAGCCCTGGCCGCCGGCAACTGCGTGGTGCTCAAGCCGGCCGAGCAGACCCCGCTGGGCATCACCGTGCTGCTGGAAGTGATCGGTGACCTGCTGCCAAAAGGCGTGCTCAACGTGGTGCAAGGCTATGGCCGCGAAGCCGGTGAAGCATTGGCCACCAGCAAGCGCATCGCCAAGATCGCCTTCACCGGCTCGACTCCGGTGGGCTCGCACATCATGAAGTGCGCGGCCGAGAACATCATCCCGTCCACCGTCGAACTGGGCGGCAAATCGCCGAACGTGTATTTCGAAGACATCATGCAAGCCGAGCCAAGCTTCATCGAGAAGGCGGCCGAAGGCATGGTGCTGGCGTTCTTCAACCAGGGCGAGGTATGCACCTGCCCGTCACGGGCACTGGTACAGGAATCGATCTACCCGCAGTTCATGGAAGTGGTGATGAAGAAGGTGCTGCAGATCAAGCGCGGCGACCCGCTGGACACCGACACCATGGTCGGCGCCCAGGCCTCGCAACAGCAGTTCGAGAAGATCCTGTCGTACCTCGACATCGCCCAGAAGGAAGGCGCCGAGTTGCTGACCGGCGGCAAGGTCGAGAAACTGGAAGGCTCGCTGGCCACCGGTTACTACATCCAGCCGACCCTGCTCAAGGGCAACAACAAGATGCGCGTGTTCCAGGAGGAGATCTTCGGCCCGGTGGTCAGCGTCACCACCTTCAAGGACGAAGCCGAAGCGCTGGCAATCGCCAACGACACCGAGTTCGGCCTGGGTGCCGGCGTGTGGACCCGCGATATCAACCGTGCCTACCGCATGGGCCGTGGGATCAAGGCCGGGCGCGTGTGGACCAACTGCTACCACCTTTACCCGGCGCATGCCGCGTTCGGTGGCTACAAGAAGTCGGGGGTCGGGCGTGAGACCCACAAGATGATGCTCGACCACTATCAGCAGACCAAGAACCTGCTGGTGAGCTACGACATCAATCCGTTGGGCTTCTTCTAAACCGGCGCATCTGGGGCTGCTGTGCAGCCCATCGCGACACAAGGCCGCTCCTACAGGAACCGCGTCCCCTTGTAGGAGCGGCCTTGTGTCGCGATGGGCCGCAAAGCGGCCCCAAAGCCACTGGCTCGCTTCCTGCAGTACCCATCACCATCGGCCCGGAACCCGTCCGGCCACCAAGAAAAACAACAGGTGAATCTATGCCAAGCGATCATTCCGCCGGCTCGCCGGCAGGCTCTTCCGTAGACTTCGAAAAAGTCGGCTCGGACTATTTCCAGCAACGTGAACTGAAAAAAGGTGCCGCCGGCTGGGTCCTGCTGGTCGGTCTGGGCGTGGCCTACGTCATCTCCGGCGACTATGCCGGCTGGAACTTCGGCCTGGCCCAGGGCGGCTGGGGCGGCATGTTCCTCGCCACCCTGCTGATGGCCACCATGTACCTGTGCATGTGCTTCTCGTTGGCCGAGTTGTCGTCGATGATCCCCACCGCAGGCGGCGGCTACGGCTTTGCCCGCAGCGCCTTCGGCCCCTGGGGCGGTTTCCTCACCGGGACGGCGATCCTCATCGAGTACGCCATCGCCCCCGCCGCCATCGCGGTATTCATCGGCGCCTACTGCCAGTCACTGTTCGGCATCGGCGGCTGGATGATCTACCTGGCGTTCTACATCGTGTTCATCGGCATCCACATCTTTGGCGTGGGTGAGGCGTTGAAGCTGATGTTCATCATCACCGCCATCGCCGCCATCGCCCTGGCCGTGTTCCTGGTGAGCATGGTGCCCCATTTTGATGCAGCCAACCTGTTCGACATCGCCAAAACGGACGCCGTGGGCGCCAGCAGTTTCCTGCCGTTCGGCTATGTCGGCGTGTGGGCGGCCATACCCTATGCCATCTGGTTCTTCCTCGCCGTGGAGGGCGTGCCGCTGGCTGCCGAAGAAACCAAGAACCCCAAGCGTGACCTGCCACGCGGCCTGATCGGCGCCATGCTGGTGCTGCTGGCCTTCGCCCTGCTGATCCTGGTGGTCGGCCCCGGCGGCGCAGGCTCCGAAGCACTGAAAGCGTCCGGCAACCCACTGGTGGAAGCCTTGTCCAAAGCCTACGGCGGAAGCACCTGGATGGGCGGCTTCGTCAACCTGGTCGGCCTGGCCGGGCTGATCGCCAGCTTCTTCTCGATCATCTACGCCTACTCCCGGCAGATCTTCGCCCTGTCCCGCGCCGGCTACCTGCCGCGCAAGCTGTCGGAAACCAACAAGAGCAAAGCCCCGGTATTGGCCTTGGTCATTCCCGGGATCATCGGCTTTGCCCTGTCGCTGACCGGCCAGGGTGACCTGCTGATCCTGGTGGCGGTGTTCGGCGCTACCCTGTCGTACGTGCTGATGATGGCCGCGCACATCACCCTGCGCATCCGCCGGCCAAAGATGGAGCGCCCATACCGCACCCCCGGTGGCATCTTCACCTCGGGCCTGGCACTGGTACTGGCCTGCATCGCCGTGGTCGCCGGTTTCCTGGTCGACCCACGGGTGGTGATTGGCGCCGCAGTGATCTATGCGGTATTAATTGCCTACTTTGCTTTCTACAGCCGCCACCACCTGGTAGCGGGTACACCGGAAGAGGAATTCGCCGCGATCCAGAAGGCCGAAGAGGCCTTGCACTGATCGCCGCCACCCGCCGCGGGGCAACCCGCGGCTCTGGAGAGTCTGTATGGCAAGTTTCGTACACACGGTCGGCCACCTGGTCTACCGCTTCGACAGCCTCAAGGAAGTGATGGCCAAGGCCAGCCCCGCCCGCTCGGGGGACTACCTGGCGGGCGTGGCAGCCGGCAACGACGGCGAACGGGTCGCCGCGCAGATGGCCCTGGCCAATATCCCGCTGACGCATTTCCTCAACGAAGCGCTGATCCCTTACGAAGATGATGAAGTCACGCGCCTGATCATCGACACCCATGATGCACAGGCCTTCGCCCCGGTCAGCCACCTGACCGTGGGTGGCCTGCGTGACTGGCTGCTGAGCGAAGAGGCAACCGAGGACAGCCTGCGCAGCCTGGCACCCGGGCTGACGCCGGAAATGGCCGCCGCAGTGTCGAAGATCATGCGCGTGCAGGACCTGGTGCTGGTGGCACAGAAGATCCGCGTGGTCACCCGCTTCCGCGGCACCATGGGCCTGCGCGGGCGCCTGTCGACCCGCCTGCAGCCCAACCACCCGACCGACGAGCCGGCCGGCATCGCCGCCAGCATCCTCGACGGCCTGCTGTACGGCAACGGCGACGCCATGATCGGCATCAACCCGGCCACCGACAGCATCGCCTCGATCTGCGCCCTGCTGGAAATGCTCGACGCCATCATCCAGCGCTACGACATCCCCACCCAGGCCTGCGTGCTCACCCACGTCACCACCTCGATCGAGGCGATCAACCGTGGCGTACCACTGGACCTGGTGTTCCAGTCCATCGCCGGCACCGAGGCGGCCAACGCCGGGTTCGGCATCAACCTGAACGTACTGCAGGAAGGCTACGAAGCAGGCCTTTCACTAAAACGCGGCACCCTCGGGCAGAACCTGATGTACTTCGAAACCGGCCAGGGCAGCGCGTTGTCGGCCAATGCCCACCACGGTGTCGACCAGCAGACCTGTGAAACCCGCGCCTATGCCGTGGCCCGCCACTTCAAGCCGTTCCTGGTCAACACCGTGGTCGGTTTCATCGGCCCGGAATACCTGTACAACGGCAAGCAGATCATCCGCGCCGGCCTCGAAGACCACTTCTGCGGCAAGCTGCTGGGCGTGCCGATGGGTTGCGATATCTGCTACACCAACCACGCCGAAGCCGACCAGGACGACATGGACACCCTGCTGACCCTGCTGGGCGTGGCCGGGATCAACTTCATCATGGGCATCCCCGGCTCCGACGACATCATGCTCAACTACCAGACCACCTCGTTTCACGACGCGCTGTACGCGCGCCAGACCCTGGGCCTTAAGCCCGGGCCGGAATTCGAGGCATGGCTGGCCCGCACCGGCATCTTCACCCAGGCCGATGGCCGGGTGCGCTTTGGTGACAACCTGCCGCCGGCCTTCCGCCAGGCCTTGGCACAGCTTGCATAGGGATGACCATGGACCACCGCACGCCTACCCCCGACAACCCTTGGTTGGCCCTGCGCAACCTGACCCCGGCACGCATCGCCCTGGGCCGCACCGGCACCAGCCTGCCGACCAGGGCGCAGCTGGACTTCCAGTTCGCCCACGCCCAGGCTCGCGATGCCGTGCACCTGGCCTTCGACCATGCCGGCCTGGCTACCCAGCTGAGTGACCGCGGGCGCGAAAGCCTGGTGCTGCACAGCGCCGCCAGCGACCGCAACCAGTACCTGCAACGCCCGGACCTGGGGCGACGGCTGAACGAAGATTCGGTAGCCGCGCTGCGCCAGCACGCCCAGGCCAACCCCGGCGGGGTCGACCTGGCCATCGTCGTCGCTGACGGCCTCTCGGCACTGGCCGTGCACCGCCACACCCTGCCGTTCCTTGCGCGCTTCGAGGAACAGGCCGCCGCCGACGGCTGGACCAGCGCCCCGGTGGTGCTGGTGCAGCAGGGCCGCGTGGCAGTGGCCGACGAGGTAGGTGAACTGCTGGGCGCACGAATGACGGTGATGCTGATCGGCGAACGCCCGGGGCTCAGCTCGCCCGACAGCCTTGGCCTGTACTTCACCTATGCACCGAAGGTCGGCCTGACCGATGCCTACCGCAACTGCATTTCCAACATCCGCCTGGAGGGCCTGAGTTATGGCATGGCGGCGCACCGCTTGCTGTACCTGATGCGCGAAGCGTGCCGGCGCCAGCTTTCCGGGGTGAATCTGAAGGACGAAGCCGAGGTCCATAGCCTGGAGAGCGAACACAGCACCAGCCAGAAAGGTAACTTCCTGCTCGGAAAAGGGTAAAAAACACGTCATGGAAGGCGGATTGCACTTGCACCGCGCATTGGGCAGCATGCCCTTGAAGGCTGATGGCAATCCGCTGTTTCCCCTAACGGACTCTGAGGGCCGCACATGCGCATCATCAAGGCAACCCTGGAACACCTCGATCTGCTTACGCCGATGTTCGTCAAATACCGTGAGTTCTATGGGCAGCTACCCTACCCCGACAGCTCGCGCAGCTTCCTGGAAAAACGCCTGAAGCGGGATGAATCGGTGATCTACCTGGCGCTACCCGATGATGATGACGGCAAACTGCTGGGTTTCTGCCAGCTGTACCCAAGCTATTCATCGCTGTCGTTGAAGCGGGTATGGATTCTCAACGATATCTATGTGGCCGAGGATTCACGGCGCATGCTGGTGGCCGACCACCTGATGCGCGAGGCCAAGAAAATGGCCAAGGAAACCAACGCCGTGCGCATGCGGGTGTCGACCAGTGCGGACAATGAGGTAGCGCACAAGACTTACGAATCCATCGGGTTTCGTGAGGATAACGAGTTCAAGAGCTACATCCTGCCGATCAGCCAGGATTGACCTGCACCGGCCTCTTCGCGGGCTCGCCCGCTCCCACAGGTACAGCACAGCCTTAGCAAGCAGTGATATCCCTGTGGGAGCGGGCATGCCCGCGAAAGGGCCGGTACAGGAATACCCCCTGCCGTAACCCCCCGCTACAAACTCCCCGGGCATGATCCTGACTTAGCCGTATAATGGCCCACCTGTCATGTGTGAAAATTTACCCATTCCCAGGTAACCGAGCCTACGCCCAAGAACACAGGTGCTGTACATGGATTTCAACCCGCTGGACCTTATCCTGCATCTCGATGCCTACCTCGATCTGCTGGTCACCAACTACGGTCCCTGGATCTACGCCATCCTCTTCACCGTGATCTTCTGTGAAACCGGGCTGGTGGTCATGCCCTTCCTGCCCGGCGATTCGCTGCTGTTCATTGCCGGTGCCGTGGCCGCCGGTGGCGGCATGGACCCGTTGCTGCTGGCCGGCCTGCTGATGGCAGCCGCGATCCTCGGCGACAGCACCAACTACGTGATCGGCCGCACGGCCGGCGAACGGTTGTTCAACAACCCAAACTCGAAGATCTTCCGCCGCGACTACCTGCAGCGTACCCACGACTTCTATGAACGCCACGGCGGCAAGACCGTGACCATGGCGCGCTTCCTGCCCATTCTGCGTACCTTTGCGCCTTTCGTCGCCGGCATCGCCCACATGCATTACCCTCGCTTCCTCGGCTTCAGCATCGCCGGTTCGCTGCTGTGGGTCGGCGGCCTGGTGACCCTGGGTTACTTCTTCGGCAACGTGCCATTCATCAAGCAGCACCTGTCGCTGATGGTGGTGGGCATCATCATCCTGTCGCTGGTGCCGATGATCCTCGGCCTGCTGCGTGGCCGCCTGGGCCGCGCGGCCAAGGCGCACTGAAACCTGCCGATGTGGTCGTTCAGCGCCTGGCGGCGCAAGCGCACCTTGGCGCGCTACCCCATCACCGCCCAGCAATGGCAAGCCGTGCGCGAGCGCCTGCCGATGCTGGACGGCATCACGGACGAAGAAGATCGCTGGCTGCGTGAAGCCTGCATCCTGTTCCTGCTCGACAAGCATCTCACCTGCCTGCCCGGCGTCGAGCCGGACGACGAGCAACGCTTGTTACTGGCCGCTCAGGCACAACTGCCGCTGCTGCACCTGGGCGAGCTGAACTGGTACCAGGGTTTCCACGAAATCATCCTCTACCCCGACGACTTCAAGAGCCCTCAGCGCCACCGCGATGCCAGTGGCGTGGAGCACGTATGGGACGGCGAGCACAGCGGCGAGGCGTGGCAGCAGGGCCCGATCATCCTCGCCTGGAACGGCGTGCTGGCCAGCGGTGGCTGGGAGGCCTACAACCTGGTCATCCATGAACTGGCGCACAAGCTCGACATGCTCAATGGCGATGCCAACGGCCTGCCGCCGCTGCACAGCGGCATGCCCGTAGATGAATGGGCATCCGCCATGCAACAGGCCTATGACGACCTCAACCGCCAACTGGACGCCAACCCCGACGCCGAAACCGCCATCGACCCGTATGCCGCAGAGAACCCCGCAGAGTTCTTTGCCGTCACCAGCGAGTACTTCTTTAGTGCCCCCGACCTGCTGCAACAGGCTTATCCACAGGTCTACCGCCAGTTGTCGCTGTTCTACCGCCAGGACCCGCTGGCGCGCCTGCGCCAGCTGCAGGCCGAACACCCGGAATACCGCGAAAGCCACGCCTGACGGGGCCGCACATCAGGCCAGGCGTGGCATGCCCATGCAGAATGTGCCTATAATCGCCGCCACTTTTTTGGTCAAACACGGGGGCACTGCCCAATGAGCTACAGCAAGATTCCGGCGGGCAAAGACCTGCCGAACGACATCTACGTCGCCATCGAGATCCCGGCCAACCACGCGCCGATCAAATACGAGATCGACAAGGACAGCGATACCCTGTTCGTCGACCGTTTCATGGCTACCCCGATGTTCTACCCAGCCAACTACGGCTTCATTCCGAACACGCTGGCCGATGACGGTGATCCGTTGGACGTGCTGGTCGTTACCCCTTACCCGGTAGCCCCAGGTTCGGTTATCCGCGCCCGTCCGGTCGGCGTGCTGAACATGACCGACGACGGCGGCGGCGACGCCAAGGTCATCGCTGTTCCTCACGACAAGCTGTCGCAGCTGTACGTCGACGTGAAGGAATACACCGACCTGCCAGCCCTGCTGATCCAGCAGATCGAGCACTTCTTTGCCAACTACAAAGATCTCGAGAAGGGCAAGTGGGTCAAGATCGAAGGCTGGGAAGGCGCTGACGCCGCCCGTGCTGCGATCACCAAATCGGTTGCTGCCTACAAGGGCTGATGCCGGTTGCATGAAGAACCCCGCCCAGGCGGGGTTTTTTTTGCCTGATGGATGGCTGGTCGCCCTGGCACTGGATGACTTGCCTGCGCAGAAGCAACTGCCTTGCTCAAATTCTAATTGCTGGCGCGATCCCTGTGGGAGCGGGCGTGCCCGCGAACACCGGCGCAGCCGGTGCCAGCCACCGCGTTGGCTTCTTCGCGGGCTCGCCCGCTCCCACAGGAACCGCGCACTTGCTTGGGACAGTAAAAAATCCTACGCAGTCCTACTCCAACGCCCTACAAACAGGCGCCTTTCACACAAGCCTCATCAACATCCGGTTCATATCCTTGCTGGCACCCCGCCGCTACACTCGCCGCCATGAACACATCTGGCGACCGACTCAAAGCCCTCCTCCACGAATGTGGCCTGACCCCTTCCGATTTCGCCGCCCAGCGCAGCGTCACCCCCCAGCACGTCAACAACTGGCTCAAGCGCGGCGTGCCCCTGGCCCGGCTGGACGAAATGGCCGACCTGTTCTGCGTGCATCGTCGCTGGTTGCGCACGGGCGAAGGCCCCAAACACCACAACCCGATCCTGCGCAGCTGCCCGCCAGGGCCGGCGCCCGCCACCCCGCACACGCCGCTGTCGGCGCAAGGCGGCCGGGCGCTGAAGGTGCCTTTTTACGAACTGAACAACGGCCTGCTGTCGCCCGTGGCGGGCAAGCACCTGTACCTGCCCGCAAAAGCCGTGAAAGAATTGGGAGTGCATGCCGACAACGCCATCTGCCTGGCCATGCCCGCCAGCAACATGACCCCGCTGATTCCGCTGCAGGCTACCCTGGCCATCGACCTGGGCATGACTCGGGTGGTCGAAGGCGAAACCTATGCCCTGTTGCACAACGGCGTGCTCAGGGTTAACAACCTCAGCCTCGGCCAGCACGGCACGCTGTACCTGCACAGCCATGATCGACGCAACTATGCGGTCGAACGCTACACTACCGTTCAGCGCCAGACTCAAGGGCTGGAGATTTTGGGCTGGGTGTTCCACTGGTCGCATTTCCGCCAGCAACGGCCCGACTGAAACAACCTGTGCCATTTTTTGCTGGGCATCCTGCGCGCGCCCTTGTATGCTACGCCGCACATTCAGCCCCGACCGGCGCGAGCCGCGGTCCAGAGGGCTCGGCGATATCCCACACGGGCATCTGCCATCTCTTTCAGGCCCTCGATGGCCACACAGTTAAGGCGATTGCGGCTTACCATAAATTAGTCGGAAGCGTCCCCGAGAAGCCGGCCACAAGCCGGCTTTTTAATGCCCGCCATTCTCATCCTCTGAAACTTTCTGCAGCCTTCCCATGGCCGGGGAATCGGCGCTACGAGAGCGAAAAAAATCTCATTCGCCATTTATCTGACACATCGATAACGCTCATCCGAAAATCGTCGGATAAATGGCGTTTTGCATGGAGCTTTCACCCTCCTGTTCTAGGCTCAAGCCATATGGGAGGAGGTGTAGTCCATGCGCAAATTATTGATTGGCTCGTCGATCCTGGCTTGTCTCGTGGTGTTGGGTGGCTGGTTGAGTCGTCCGCAGCCGGTGCAGGTCAGGCTGCTGGAAGTTGAGCGGGGGCCGGTTGAGACGGTGGTGGCCAACACGCGCGCGGGTACGCTGAAGTCCTGTCGACGCTCGCACCTGTCTTTCAATGTCGGCGGCCAGGTTGCCGAGCTGCTGGTCAGTGAGGGCCAGCGGGTCCAGCCGGGTCAGGTGCTCATGCGCCTTCGGCAGGACGAGCAACAGGCCAGGCTGCAGGAGGCCGAGGCGCGGCTGGAAGCCCAGCGCAATAACCGCGAACAGCGCTGCCAGCAAGCTCTGCTGGACCGACGCGACCTTGATCGCCTGGGCCAATTGGCCGACCGCAAGTTGATTGCCGCCGATCGCCTCGATCAGGCCGCGACCAAGGCCAACCTGGCGAAGCTGATGTGCAGCGCCAGTTCCGTGCTGATCCGCAAGGCCGACGCCAGCCTGCAGCTGCAGCGTTCACTGCTCGAACAGACAACCCTGCGCGCACCATTTGCCGGCATCGTTGCAGAAATCAACGGCGAACTCGGCGAGTTCGTCACCCCTTCGCCGCCAGGTATTCCCACGCCGCCGGCAGTCGACCTGATCGACGACAGCTGCCTTTATGTCGAGGCACCGATCGATGAGGTGGACGCTGCCCGGGTTCACCCAGGAACCGCCGTACGGATCAGCCTGGATGCTTTCCGTGGTCAGCATTTCACCGGCCGCGTCAGCCGCATCGCGCCCTACGTGCGCGAACTGGAGAAGCAGGCGCGCACCGTCGATGTCGAGGTGCACTTCGACCAGCCGCCGGCAGACCTGGCCCTGCTCACCGGCTATAGCGCCGATGTCGAGATACTCCTGGAGCAGCATGCGGGTGCCTTGCGCATCCCTACCGAGACACTGCTGGAGGGGCAGCGTGTGCTGCGATATGACCCGAGCGCCCGGGTGTTGCGCGAGGTGCAGGTACAAACCGGGTTGAGCAACTGGCGCTGGACGGAGGTGCTTGCAGGGCTGGACGAAGACGCACGCATAGTCGCCAGCCACGAGCAGGAAGGCCTCAAGGATACTGTGGCTGTGATCCCGGTGGATGCCGCGGAGACCGAGAAATGATCCGCTTGCGCGGCGGCAGCCGCAGCTTCCAGCTGGGCGAGCAGCAGGTGATGGGGCTGGATGGCCTGGACCTGGACATCGCCGCCGGTGACTACATGGCGGTGATGGGCCCGTCGGGCTCGGGCAAGTCGACCTTGCTGAACATCCTCGGCCTGCTCGATGCGCCCAGCGCAGGCGAATACTGGCTGCAGGGCGAGGCCACGGCGGCGCTGAGCGAGGCGCGCCGCGCCCAGTTGCGCAGCCGACTGATAGGCTTCGTTTTCCAGTCCTACCACCTGATCGCACGGCTGACGGTGCTGGAAAACATCGAGCTGCCGATGGTCCTCGCCGGCATCGGTGCGGCGCAACGGCACAAGCGCAGCAGCCAATTGGTGGCCCGCCTGGGGCTGGGCGAGCGCATCGCCCACCGCCCGGCCGAACTGTCCGGTGGCCAACGCCAGCGCGTGGCGATCGCCCGGGCGATGGTCATGCAACCGGCGCTGCTGTTGGCCGACGAGCCCACCGGCAATCTCGATAGCCAGGCTGGCGCCGAGGTCTTCAGCCTGCTGGAGGAGCTCAACGGCGAGGGCCTGACCCTGATAGTGGTGACCCATGATGCCAACCTGGGCGCCCGCGCACAGCGCCAGTTGCACATGCGTGACGGGCGGATCCACAGTACTGCGCCGCAGCGGGCGCTGGCCTGATGCGCGCTGCCGATGCCCTGGGCTTCTGGCTAGGAGCCTTGCGCGGGCATCGCTCGCGCAGCTTGATGCTGCTGCTGGCCATCGCTATCGGGGTGGTTGCGGTCAATCTTCTCACCGGTCTTGGTGCGGGAGCGCGGGCCTTCGTCCTGAATGAGTTCTCGCTGCTCGGGCGCGACATCCTCATCGTTTTCCCGGGGCGCAAGGAGACCACCGGGCGAATGCCGCCACTCACCGGCCTGACGCCACACGAGTTGACCTTGCAGGATGTCCAGGCCATCACCCGGTTGCCGGGCATCCGCCGGGTCGCGCCGCAGCAGGCCGGGCAGATGGAGGTGATAGTCGGCAACCGCAATCGTGAAGTGCTGACGCTGGGCACCACCCGGGACTTCTTCGCCATTCGCCAACTGACGGTCATACAAGGCCAGCCCCTGCCCACGCTGGACCCTGAGCAGGCCGAGGCCGTCTGCGTGATCGGCGGCAAACTCCGGCGCGAGCTGTTCGGGGCTCGCCCGGCCTTGGGTGAATGGTTGCGCGCTGGCGACCGGCGCTTCCGGGTGGTCGGCATTCTCGGTGAGCGGGGCGAATCGCTGGGGATGGATTTCGCCGAGATGTTGATCATCCCGGTAGCCAGTGCCCAGGCATTGTTCAATAGCGAGGGGTTGTCGCGGGTATTTGTCGAGGTGCATGGTCCGAGCTTTCTCGAACGTGGCAAGCAGCTGATACTCGCCGCGCTAAAGGAGCGCCACGAGGGTGAGGAAGACGTCACCCTGGTCAGCCAGGACAGCCTGCTCAGCGCCTTCGACCAGATACTCGCGGTGCTGACCCTGGCGGTGGCCGGGATTGCCGCGATCAGCCTATTGGTGGCAGGCATCCTGATCATGAACGTGACCTGGATTGCGGTCAGCCAGCGCAGCGCCGAGATCGGCCTGCTCAAAGCCATAGGCGTGACGGCGGCGCAGCTGCGCCTGCTGTTCCTCGGCGAAGCGGCGCTGCTGGCCCTGACGGGGGCGCTGGCGGGGCTGCTACTGGCCGAAACCTTGCTCTGGCTGGGGCGCCTGGCATTCGATCTGCCGCTGCATGCACCCTGGTGGGCACGGGCTGGCGCAGTACTGCTGGCACTCGGCACGACGCTGCTGTTCGCCTGGCTGCCGGCCGCTCGGGCCTCGGCGCTGGAGCCGGTGGCGGCGCTACACCCGCCGGGAGCGCACTGATGCGCTGGCAAGATGGTTTCCGGCTGACCAGCTCGGCGCTGACCTGCCGCCCGCTGCGCAGCCTGCTGACCCTGCTCGGGGTAGCGATCGGCATAGCCGCCGTGGCGCTGCTCACTGCCATAGGCGAAGGCGTGCGCGGCTACGTGCTGGAGAACTTCTCGCAGTTTGGTACACGGATCATCACCGTGCGCCCCGGCAAGACCCAGACCAGCGGCCTCGGCGGCCTGCTCGGCAGCGTGCGGCCACTGACCATCAGTGACACCGACGCCCTGCGGCGCTTGCCGCATGTCGAGGCGGCGGTGCCGATCATTCAGGGCAGCGGGAATATCCAGTTCGGCCAACTGAGCCGGCGCAGCGACATTCTCGGTGGCGGCCATCAGATGGCGCGGGCCTGGCGCATGCAACTGAGCCTGGGCGAGTTCCTGCCGCCGGCGCGTCACGGCCGTTCGCCGCCCTATGTGGTGCTCGGCCATCAGCTGCGCACTGAACTGTTCGGGGCTCGCAACCCGCTGGGTGAGCTGATCCGTGTCGGCGGCGTGCGTTTCCGGGTGATCGGCGTGATGGCGGAGAAAGGCCAGTTGCTCGGCTTCAACCTCGACGATATCGCCTACATCCCGGTGGATTGGGCGGAAAGCCTGTTCAACCGCACCGGTGTGGTCAAAGCCCATGTGGTGTTTGGCGCAGGTACCACTTCACGGGCATTGAGCCGGCAGATTCGCGAGGTGCTCGGCGAACGACACGGTGCGGAGGACTTCAGCCTGACCACCCAGGACGACATGCTGCGCAGCTTCAACCGCGTTCTTGGCACACTGAGCCTGGCCATTGGTGCCTTGGGGGGCATTTCGCTGCTGGTAGGCGCCGTCGGCATTCTCACCATCATGACGACCACTGTGGGCGAGCGCACGGCAGAAATCGGCCTGTTGCGGGCGATTGGCGCCAGTCCGCGGCAGGTACTTGGGTTGTTTCTCGCTGAAGCGACGCTGCTGTCCCTGGCCGGTGGCGTGCTTGGCCTGCTGTTGATGGGCCTGCTGCTGGGGCTATTGCACCTGGCCATGCCGAGCCTGCCTTTGGCGCTGCAACCGCTGTTTCTGTTGCTGGCGCTGCTGCTGGCGGCGGTACTCGGCATTCTCGCCGGCCTGGCCCCGGCCGTGCGGGCGGCCCGCTTGCATCCGGTGGCGGCGCTGCGCATCGAGTAGCGGCCAGGCCAAAGAATCCCCTGATGGGGCTGCAAGGCGGCCACAGATTCTGCATGCCATGCGCTTCATCAGTCATACCCACCACAAGCTGACAGAAAAGTAATCTGAAGCTCAGCCAGCTGACAGCGCAGGTCCGCTAGCGTTAAGGAAGATTGTGGGGCTTCTCGACCCACGGCTGGGGCGTTCAACCGCCTGAATACCAGCAACTTTTCGACTGACTGGACGCAACGGCATGCAAAGCAAAACCACCAGACGCTCCTTCGTCAAAGGCCTGGCCGCTACCGGACTGCTTGGCGGGCTGGGCATGTGGCGCGCGCCGGTCTGGGCCGTGACCAGCCCCGGCCACCCGACTGTGCTGAGCGGCACCGACTTCGACCTCTACATCGGTGAGCTGCCGGTCAACATTACCGGCACTGCGCGTACAGCGATGGCCATCAACGGCTCCATCCCAGGGCCGATCCTGCGCTGGCGCGAAGGCGATACCGTCACGCTACGTGTGCGCAACCGCTTGCAGCAGGACACCTCCATCCACTGGCACGGCATCATCCTGCCGGCGAACATGGACGGCGTGCCGGGCCTGAGCTTCCATGGCATCGCCCCCGACGGCATGTATGAGTACAAATTCAAGGTCCAGCAAAACGGCACCTACTGGTACCACAGCCACTCCGGTTTCCAGGAGCAGGTCGGGGTTTATGGCGCCTTGGTCATCGATGCGAAGGAGCCTGAGCCATTCACCTATGACCGAGACTACGTGGTCATGCTCAGCGACTGGACGGACGAAGACCCTGCACGGGTGCTGTCCAAGCTCAAGAAGCAGTCCGACTATTACAACTACCACAAGCGCACGGTGGGTGATTTCGTAAACGATGTGAGCGAGATGGGCTGGTCCGCCGCGGTAGCCGACCGCAAGATGTGGGCCGAGATGAAAATGAGCCCCACCGATCTCGCTGATGTCAGCGGCTACACCTACACCTACCTGATGAACGGCCAGGCCCCGGACGGTAACTGGACGGGCGTGTTCAAGCCGGGCGAGAAAATCCGCCTGCGCTTCATCAACGGCTCGGCCATGACGTATTTCGATGTACGAATTCCCGGCCTGAAGATGACCGTTGTCGCGGCGGATGGGCAACATGTCAAACCCGTTGCGGTCGACGAGTTCCGCATCGCCGTTGCCGAAACCTACGATGTCATCGTCGAGCCCGAAAGCGAGCAGGCTTACACCATCTTCGCCCAAGCCATGGACCGTACCGGGTATTCCAGGGGCACCCTCGCTGTTCGCGAAGGCTTGCACGCCCCTGTCCCAGCTGTCGATCCACGGCCGATCATTTCCATGAGCGATATGGGCATGGACCATGGCGGCATGAACCACGACAGCATGGCCGGCATGGATCACGGCGACATGGCTGGCATGGACCACGGCAGCATGGCCGGCATGGACCATGGCGACATGGCTGACACCAGCGCGCCCATGCAGAGCCACCCAGAGTCCGAGACCAACAACCCCCTGGTCGACATGCAAACGATGACCCCGACGCCAAAACTGGGCGATCCGGGCATCGGCCTGCGTGACAACGGCCGCCGTGTGCTGACCTATGCCGACCTGCGCAGCACTTTCCCGGACCCGGACGGCCGCGCGCCTGGTCGCACAATCGAGCTGCACCTCACCGGCCACATGGAAAAGTTCGCCTGGTCCTTCGACGGCATCAAGTTCTCCGATGCCGAGCCACTACGCCTCAAGTATGGCGAGCGCCTGCGCATCACCCTGGTCAACGACACCATGATGACCCATCCCATCCACCTGCATGGCATGTGGAGCGACCTGGAGGATGAGAACGGCAACTTCATGGTGCGCAAACATACGATCGACATGCCGCCTGGCTCAAAACGAAGCTATCGCGTCACGGCAGATGCCCTGGGGCGTTGGGCCTATCACTGTCACCTGCTGTTCCACATGGAAATGGGCATGTTCCGCGAAGTCCGTGTGGACGAATGAACTGGAGAATCGAGATGAGCAAACCAACCAAACGAAGCGCGTTTTTCCTTTCTGCCGTGATGGCCGGCCTGTTTGCCGTGTATGCCCCGCCGTCGTGGTCCGGCGACAACCAGCAACCTGCAGATGGCGCAAAAGCCAAGGGTGCTCAAGGCATGGACCATGGTTCGATGAAGGGCATGGATCATGGCGCCATGAAGGGCATGGACCACGGCTCGATGAAGGGTATGGACCATGACGCCATGAAAGGAATGGACCATGGTTCGATGCAAGGCATGGACCACGGCAAGATGATGGAATCGCATGGTGGCGATAAAGCTGAGGCAGGGAAAGATGCTCAATAGCCTGGCACGACCATCGCTGCTGGCATTGACCGTTTCGCTCGGTGTGCTGGGTGCTGCGCCCAGCTTCGCCGCTGAAGAAATGGACCATTCGACGATGGACCACGGCAAGATGGATCATGGCAGCATGCAGGGCATGGACCATGGCGCCATGGATCATGGCGCTATGAACCATGGAACTATGAACCATGGAGCGATGGACCATTCGAAAATGAACCACGGCTCGGCGGATACGCCAACAACCAGCCGTACCCCGATCCCGGTGCTGACAGATGCCGACCGCCAGGCAGCCTTCCCCCCATTGGGTGGGCATCAGGTGCACGACAGTGCGATCAACAGCTTTTTCCTGCTGGACCAGCTCGAGTATCAGGATGCCGATGAAGGTAGCACGCTGGCCTGGGATGCTTCTGGCTGGGTAGGCGGCGATATCAACCGGCTGTGGATCCGCTCCGAAGGTGAACGCACCAACGGTGTCACCGAGGATGCCGAATTGCAGCTGCTGTACGGCCGCTCGATCAGCCCATGGTGGGATGTGGTTGCCGGGGTGCGCCAGGATTTCAAGCCTGAATCCCCCCAGACCTGGGCGGCGTTCGGTATCCAGGGCATGGCGCTTTACGACTTCGAAGCCGAAGCCACCGCGTTCATTGGCGAGAACGGCCAGACTGCCGCGCGCCTGGAAGGCGACTACGACATTCTGCTGACAAACCGCCTGATCCTGCAGCCGACCGCTGAAGCCAATTTCTATGGCAAGAACGACCCTGGGCGCGGTGTGGGTTCGGGCCTGGCAAATACCGAAGTCGGACTGCGCCTGCGCTATGAAATCGTCCGCCAGTTCGCCCCCTACATCGGCATTACCTGGAACCGTTCCTACGGCAAAACCGCCGATTTCATCCGCGACGAGGGTGGTGATGTGGATGAAGCGCGTTTCGTGGCCGGTATCCGCATGTGGTTTTGAGAACCAGACATGAAAAGAACAATAACAACGCTTGTTGCAGCAGGCGCGGTGGCCAGCGTGGCCGTGCTAGGTGCTGCGTACTCCGGTCTGGTCAACGTCGGAGCCGATGATCCCCATTTCCCCGCCGTGCATGCCTTTCTGGCCATGGCACGGGAGCGCTCGATCGCAGTGCGGGCCAGGGACATCGAGGTGCCAGACCTCAAAGATGAAGCGCTGATCCGTACCGGCGCCGGTAACTACAATGCCATGTGCATCGGTTGCCACCTCGCCCCTGGCGTCGAGAAGACCGAGCTCAGCCAGGCGCTGTATCCATCGCCCCCCAACCTGGCCAAAAGCGGGATTGGTGGCGACCCCGCTGCGGCGTTCTGGATCATCAAGCACGGCATCAAGGCCTCCGGCATGCCGGCCTGGGGCAAGAGCATGGGCGATGAATACATCTGGGGCATCGTCGCCTTCCTGGACCAGCTACCCCAGTTGAACGCCCAGCAGTACAAAACGATGGTCGCGGCCAGTGGCGGCCACCAGCATGGTGGCGGCGAGAGTGAAATGCACAACCATGAAGGCCAGCACCGCGGCAACGTGCCTGGCCACCATGGTGAGCAGGCCTCGGGCGCAGCCCAGCATGATGAGGGGCATTCAAAGGCGCATACTCATCGCGATGGCAAGGCGCACATCCACAAGAACTGAAGGCAAGCACTCACTGCTTCATGCCCAACTCAGCATCATCCATCAGCGCCTTGGCCATCGCACTCAGGTAGTGCGCAGCCCAGATCATCATCGGCTTCTCATCCATCAGGCCGGTGATGGTCAGTTCGCGGACATAGCCCATCAACTCTGAGGACTGTTCGCGGGCGTCTCTGCACGGGATGCCGGACTCGATGCGGAACAATGGGTGGGTGCTGTTTTCGCCCTGGTAGAAGGTGGTTTTGCCGACGGTGAATTGGGTGTCTTCTGTGGTCATTGTTGAATCCCCTGAAAATTCTCGACTGCCTGGACAGGCCCTTTCGCGGGTGAACCCGCTCCCACAGGTACTGTGCAACTCTTGAGTACTGTGGTGACCCTGTGGGAGCGGGTTTACCCGCGAAAGGGCCGGCCCAGGCGACACATCAATCAAGCCTCAGTGCAAAGTCCTGGGCCCAGTGGGCATCTGCACCTGAATCAATGCCGATTCCAGCAAAGCCCGCAGCGTCTCCAGTTCATGCATCGACGTCATCATCAAAACCGACGCCGGCGACTTGGGCTGCAGCTGCATGGCCTGATGCACAACGGTCGCAGCGCACAGCGCGTAGTCCGTGGCCTGGGCCAGGGTGTCTTCAAGGGAATGAATATCGTGGGGTGGATCGGGGACAATCTTAAGCATGGTGACACTCTCTATAGGTTGGCTAGAGCTGCCACTCATGACTTGCAGTGTGATGGGTGGCAGCCACGTACGGGTCTGCAAGACCGGCAGAGAGCAAAATCCGGCAGGTTCGAAAACCTCCCGTACGCAGCCACCATTAAGCGCGCGCAATGGCATGCCATTGGCATCGGTGATCGGCATTTTGCTCTGGACAGGCTTGCAGGCCCGGTCGCTGATTTGGCAACGACTGGGCCACACTAGGCCGCCAGGAGCACCACCGCAATGGCTCAAGGGCGCTAGGAAGCTATTTCAGAAATGGCCTACGCGCAACGGGAAAAATCTGATTATCAGAAGTCATACCGCGCCCCAACCATCATGCTCCGCGACGGCCCGTAGAAGTTGAACGTCGAGGTTGACCCCACCCGCGACAGGTAGTCTCGGTCGAACAGGTTGTTGATATTGAAGGTGGCCGTCAGCTTCGAAGTAACCGGATACGACAGCATTGCATCCACAGTCGCATAGCCTGGCGCGTCGATGCGCACACCGCCGTTCTCGGAATAGAAGTTGCTCATCGCCGAAATACCGCCACCAATGGCCAGGCCGTTCAGCGGCCCTTGGCTGATGGTGTACTTGCTCCACAGCGATGCCTGGTTGCGCGGCATGATGAAGAAGGTGGTTTCGGCATCTCCCTTGAGGGTTTCGGTTTCCATCCATGTGTAGCCGGCCAGCACTTCCCAGTTCGGCGTCAGCTTGCCGCTCACTTCCACTTCGGCGCCTTTCACACGGGTCTTGCCGGATGCAACAGAGTCAGTGGTAGCCACGCCGTCGGCGTCATACACGGTGGTCGCGCGGTTCTTGTCGGTCAGGCGGAACACCGAGAAGCGAGTATTCAGGTCGCCGCCGAAGTAGCTGCTCTTGAGGCCGAACTCGTACTGCTCGCCCTCACGCGGCTTGAGCACCCGGCCATTGCTGTCGGTGTCGGGCTGCGGCTTGAACACCTGCGAATAGCTAGCGTACAGCGCGTGGTTCTCGTTCAGGTCGTAGACCAGGCCGCCATACGGGGTGAAGTGGCCATCCACGCGTTTGCTGTCGTTGGTGGTGGCGCCGCTGCTGAGGGTGGTGGTGTAGAAGTCACCGCGATACCAGCTGAAGCGGCCGCCGGCGATCAGCGCCAGCCGCTCGACCGGGCGGAAGGTGACCTTGGAGTACAGGCCGTATTCCTCTTCCTGCATACCGGTCTCGGTGCTGTAGTTGGGCGATGGCTTGGCGAACTGCTTCGGCGAGTATGTGTTGACGTTGATGGCGCCCAGGTTGGTAGTGCCGTTGAGGTACTCGGTGTCGTAGTTCTTGTAGTCGCTGCCGACCACGAATTCGCTGACCTGGCCGAAGGTTTCGAACGGCTGGCTGTAGCTGGCGTCCAGCGAGTAGGTGTCCTGGGTGAAATCGCGGGCGCTGGCGCGCTCGGAGTTGGCGCCAGTGGTGGCGTTGGTCGCGGTGAAGGCGTACAGGTAATTGGTGTCCCGGTGCGAGCCACGGGCAGCGACACGGCCATAGCCGCCGTTATCGAAGCGGTGGGTCAGCTCGGCGACCAGGTCGGTGGTCTTGCCGTCGAAGTAATTCCAGTCAGCACCCAGGAACTTCGAATGGCTGAAGTCGGGTACTTCGCCGGACAGCGTTGCCGGATAGCCGTTGTGCGGTGTGATGTTCTTCACTTCATGAATCAGGCCGAACGACAGGGTGGTGGCGTCGTCCAGGTCGACGTCCAGCGCACCGTAGTAGCTGTTGCTGGTGTTGGCGTTGTAGTCGACTTCGCCATTGGTGTCGTCACGCGAGGCGATGAAGCGCCCGCGCACGCGGCCGGCATCATCCAGCGGCCCGCTCAGGTCGATTTCTTCGTGGTTGGTGTCCCAGGTGCCATAGCTGCCTTCGACGTGCCCCTGGAACTCGGCGGTCGGGCGCTTGCGCACCATGTTGACGATGCCGCCCAGTTCGCTGGTACTGCTGAACAACCCGGCCGGGCCACGCATGATCTCGATACGGTCGAATGCCGCCAGCGACGGTACTGTACCGAAGATGCTGGCCATGGGTGCCGGCAGGCCGTCGATATTGAACTCGCTGTACTCGTAGCCACGGGCATAGATCGACGATCGGCCACTATCGTTGGTCAGGGTTCGCAGCCCGGCGGTGTACTTGGCCAGGTCATCGAGGTGCACGAACTGGCGGTCCTTGACGTAGTCCTGGGTGTAGACGGTGATCGATTGCGGGATGTCCTTGAGCGCTGCGGGGGTCTTGGTACCCACGGTGGCGGCGTCCACGCTGTAGCCGCCGGTTTCTTCCGACGGCAGCATGTCGTACAGGCGGTTGCCTTCGATGGTCAATGCCGGCAGGTCAAGTGCGCTGTCATCGGCAGACACCTGGGTCGCTACCGATTCGGCCAGTGCCGACAACGAAAACGGCGCAAGCAACCCCAGCACCAGCCAGCCCCGAACCCGTCGCGAGTCCCCCAAACTTTTGAAACTGCTCATGACACACCTTCCCCCAAATGGTAGTGATTCGCAAACGAAACAAGTTGCTTTTTGCGAACGATACCGAAGGGAAATCGGGGGTGCAGCAGGATTAACCTTCTTAACACATCCAGCCGTTGCCCTCGCCCTGCCGGCAATGGGATGATTCGTAACTGATACGAATTCTCATTCAAGGCTCGCCGTGCCCACCTCACTCCTCCTAGCCGAAGACGACGCACGCCTGCGTCAGGACCTGGAACGCCATTTCCTCAACCGGGGTTTCCGGGTGCACGCATGCGCCACCGGCGGCCAGGCCCTGGCTGCCATACAGCAATCACGGTTCGAGCTGGTGCTGCTGGACATCATGCTGCCGGGCGTCGATGGCCTCAGCCTGCTCGACGAGTTGCGCCGGCAGCAGGCGGTGCCGGTCATGCTGATGTCGGCACTGGGGGCCGAGCAGGATCGCATCAGTGGCTTTACCCGGGGCGCGGACGATTACCTGCCCAAGCCCTTCAGCCTGGCCGAGCTGGACGCCCGAGTCGATGCATTGCTGCGGCGTGTGGCGTTCGATCGCGGTATGGTGCTGCGTGCCGACGTCGGCGAGGTGATGCTCGATCACGACCGCCAGGACGTTATCCACAATGGCAAGGCTGCCGGCCTGACCGCGTCCGAATTCCGCTTGCTGGCCACCCTGTGGGCCCACCCCGGCGAGGCCTTGAGCAAACCGTTTCTCTACCAGACCGTGCTGCACCGGGCCTACACCCGCCTGGACCGCGGCCTGGATGTGCATGTATGCAACCTGCGCCGCAAGCTGTCCGACATCGCGGCCCAGCACCTGCAGATCCAGGCCATACGCGGCCAAGGGTACATCCTGGTCGACACGGAACAAGCCTGATGCGCCGTCATCCCTTGCTATGGAAACTGGCCGTACTGCAGGTCGGCTTCTGCCTGTTGCTGACCTGGCTGATCTGGACCTGGGGCCTGTCGGTGGAGCGCAGTACCTACTTCCTGTCCCAAGCCGACCAGGACTACCTGGCGCGCTTTGCACAGCAAGCCGAACAGGCCTGGGAGCAAGGCGGCGCGGCGGGTGCCGAAGCCTGGCGCAGGCAACTGGAAAAGGCCGAGGGCACTTGGGTGGCGCTGGTCGGGCCGCATCTGCAGAGCCTTGGCAGCACCCCACTGAGCGCTGAGGAAGCCAGCCACCTGACCTTCATGCGCAAGCTCGACTGGCCTATGAGCCGACGCCTGCAGGATGAACTGCCCTACGTCAGCATCGAGTTCCCGCAGCATCCCGAGCACGGTCGCCTGGTAATCCAACTGCCCGAGCACCTGTTGCCTACCGGCCTGACCCCATGGACCCATGTGATCACCCATGGCGTTGCCCCCACACTGCTCGCCCTGCTGCTGGTTCTGGCACTGTACCGCCACCTTGTGGTGCCACTGAACCGCCTGCGCGACCGCGCCGACGCCCTGCGTGCCGACGACCTCGACAGCCCGGCCCTTCCCCTGCAGGAGCGGCGCGATGAGCTTGGTGAACTGGCGCAGGCCTTCGAGCACATGGCCGGGCGCCTGCGCCAGAGCCTGGAACAGCAGCGCCTGCTGCTACGCACGCTGTCTCACGAACTGCGCACCCCGCTGGCGCGGTTGCGCATCGCCCATGACAGCAGCTTGCCGCCGGCCCAGTTGCGCGAGCGCCTGGACCGCGAGGTCACCGACATGCAAAAGCTTCTGGAGGACACGCTGGACCTGGCCTGGATGGACACCGAACAGCCCAGCTTGCCGACCGAACCGGTGTTGATGGTTTCGGTGTGGGAGGCCTTGTGCCAGGACATCTGTTTCGAAAGCGGCTGGGACCGCGCCCGCCTGCCCTGCTCACTAGGCACCGACTGCGTGGTGCAAGCCCACCTGGATAGCCTGGCCCAAGCCTTGGAAAACCTGATGCGCAATGCCATCCGCCACTCGCCGGCCGAGGGCCGGGTCAGCCTGGATGGCTGGCTGGAGGGCGACTGCTGGCACCTGCGCCTGAGTGACCAAGGCCCCGGGGTGCCGCACGCCGAGCTCGAACGCATCTTCAAACCCTACCAGCGGCTGGCCGACAGCGGCGCGGGCTTCGGCCTGGGCCTGGCCATCGCCCGCCGCGCCATCGAACTGCAAGGCGGCCGCTTGTGGGCCAGCAACGGTCACCCGGGCCTATGCCTGCACATGACTTTGCCGATGGCCCAGGACTGTTTAGAAAGTTAATGCGCTTTACGCTCAATCAAGACTGATTATCATCTGGGTATTCCTGCCTTGCGCTCCTTGCAAAGCCCTGATGAGAAACCTGATGAGCAAGATGACCCTGACGCTGGCTTTGGTGCTGGCCCTTGCGGCCCCTGCTGCCCTGGCGCAGCCCGAGCATCAACAGAGGATGGATACCTCGCTGCTGCAGCGCCAGGACCTGGAGTACCGCTTCAGCCAGCTCGACCTGGACTCGGCCGATGGCCAGCGTCATTACCGCTTGTGGGTCGGCAAACCAGACCGCCCGGCGCCAGCAGCAGGTTACCCGGTGCTGTGGATGCTCGATGGCAACGCCGCGCTGGGGGCGCTGGACAGCCCGCTGTTGAGCAAGCTTGCCGCCGGCCAGGCGCCATTGCTGGTAGCCGTGGGGTACCAGACCGATCAGCGGATCGATCGGGTCGGGCGTACCTATGACTACACTCCGGCGTTGCCTGGGCAGGCTGAGCAGTTGGACGCGTTGACCGGGCAACCGAGCGGTGGCGTGGACGAGTTCCTCGATCTGCTGAGCGAGCGCATGCGGCCGCTGGTGGCGGGTGTGGCACCGATCGACCTGCAGCGGCAGACGTTGTGGGGGCATTCCTATGGTGGGCTGGCCGTGCTGCATGCGCTGTTCACACGGCCTGGGGCTTTCAGTGCCTATGTGGCGGCCAGCCCTTCGCTGTGGTGGCATGACGGTGCGATCGTGCGTGAGGCGCAGGGGCTTGGCCAGCGCTTGGGTAGCAGCCAGCCTAGGTTGTTGCTGATGCGTGGGAGTGAGGAGCCGGCTAACCCGCGCATGCCGGTGCAAGGGGATGAAGAACGGCCGGCGCGGGAGCTGGTGGCAGACCTGGCCAAGGTGCCGGGGTTGCAGGTACGGTTCGAGCGGATTGACGGGCTGGGGCATGGGCCGATGTTACCGGCCTCGCTGAAGCGGGTGATTGAAGGGATGTCCCGATAACCTGCACTGGCCTCTTCGCGGGTAAACCCGCTCCCACAGAGCCACCACAGGCTTCACCTTCAGTAGCAACCTGTGCCATCACAGGCTTCATCTTTTCGTGGCAACCTGTGCCCCACAGGTTCACTCGATTTCTGGGGAGCGGGTTTACCCGCGAAGAGGCCGACACAGGCAGTCTCCCCGTCAGCCCTTCACACACACCACCTGCCGCAAGGTATGCACCACCTCCACCAGCTCCTGCTGCGCGCGCATCACCGCATCGATGTCCTTGTAGGCCATGGGGATCTCGTCGATCACCTCCTTGTCTTTGCGGCATTCCACATGAGCCGTGGCCCGCCGCTGGTCTTCCACGGTGAATCGGCTCTTGGCCTTGGTCCGGCTCATCACCCGGCCGGCACCATGGCTGCAGGAACAGAACGATTCCTCGTTGCCCAGCCCTCGCACGATGAAGCTCTTGGCGCCCATCGAGCCGGGAATGATGCCCAACTGCCCTTTCTGCGCCGACACCGCCCCTTTGCGCGTCACCAGCACTTCTCGCCCAAAATGCTGCTCGCGCTGCACATAGTTGTGGTGGCAGTTCACCGCTTCCAGGCTGGCTTCAAACGGTTTGCCCAGCGCCTTGCGAGCCGCACCGACCACTGCCAGCATCATCAGCTCGCGGTTCTGCCTGGCGTAGTCCTGCGCCCACTCCACCGCTTCGACGTAGTCGGCGAAATGGCGGCTGCCCTCCTCGAAATACGCAAGGTCCTTGTCCGGCAGGTTGGCCAGGTGCTGGCGCATGTCTGCCTGGGCCAGTTCGATGAACAGGTTGCCAATGGCATTGCCCACGCCCCGGGAGCCGCTGTGCAGCATGAACCAGACGCGGTCGGCCTCGTCCAGGCACACCTCGATGAAATGGTTGCCGCCGCCCAGCGTCCCCAGGTGATGACGGTTATTGGTCTTCTCCAGCCGCGGGTACTTGTCGGTGATGGCCTTGAAGCGCCCGGCCAGCTGCGCCCAGGCCTTGTCCGCCTTGGCTGGCACATCGGCCCAGGCGCCCTGGTCACGTTTGCCGAAGGTCTTGCCATGCGGCACGGCGTGCTCGATGGCATTGCGCAGGCCATGCAGGTTGTCCGGCAGGTCGCGGGCGTGCAGCGACGTGCGCGCGGCGATCATGCCGCAGCCGATATCCACACCCACCGCAGCGGGAATGATTGCGCCAACCGTGGGAATGACGCTGCCGATGGTAGAGCCCTTGCCCAAGTGCACGTCCGGCATAACTGCCAGGTGCTTGAAGATGAACGGCATCTTGGCCGTGTTGAGCAGTTGCTTGCGGGCATCGTCTTCGACCGGTACGCCGTCGGTCCACAACTTGACCGGCTTGCCGCCGGCGACCTGGAGAATGTCCATGGGGCTGTTCCTCGAATGCATACCGGCATGATACCGCCAAAGGTCGTAGGGCCGTGGGTTGCCAGCGAGGTGGCAATGTGCTGTATGCTTGGCGGGTCTTCAGGGCGGGGTGAAAGTCCCCACCGGCGGTAAATCGAAAGATGAGCCCGCGAGCGCCCCGGCCATGCCGGGGGTCAGCAGATCTGGTGAGACTCCAGAGCCGACGGTCATAGTCCGGATGAAAGAAGGCGTCAGGCAGGGGCCATCCAGGCGCCCCTGCGCGCGCATTTTGTTCGCCCCGAGACGTTCATCGATCATTCACGAGGAGCGTTTCATGTTCACCAGGCACCACCCGCAATTCCCCAATGTCAGCGCCGCCATCGCCGCCTTCCAGGCCGGTCGCCCGGTGCTGCTGCTCGACGACGACGACCGCGAGGACGAAGCGGACATCATCGCCGCCGCCGAGAACATCTCGCTGCAGACCATGGCCATGATGATTCGCGATTGCAGCGGCATCGTCTGCCTGTGCCTGGACGAGGCCACCGTCGACGAACTGCAACTGGCACCCATGGTGCAGAACAACCAGGCCCGCCACGGCACCGGCTTCACCGTCACCATCGAGGCGGCGGAAGGCATTACCACAGGGGTGTCCGCCCAGGACCGCATCACCACCATTGGCGCGGCACTGCGCTCCACCGCCGACCAGCGCCATATCGTCAGCCCGGGGCATGTGTTCCCGCTGCGCGCCCGCAATGGCGGGGTGCTGACCCGCCGTGGCCACACCGAAGGCTCGGTAGACCTGGCACGCCTGGCCGGGTTGCGACCGGCGGCAGTGCTGTGCGAACTGATGAACCCCGATGGCACGATGGCCCGTGGCGAGCAGGTGGCGGTGTATGCGCGGCAGTACGATCTGCCGGTGCTGACCATCGAGGAACTGGCGCGGTACCGTGAGGCCATGCTGGAGCTGGAAGCAGAGCCAGCCTGATCCACCGGACGGGGCCGCTTTGCGGCCCATTCGCGGGTAAAACCCCACCCCC
>NZ_JBNRIJ010000012.1:91823-120143 GCF_053557675.1 Pseudomonas sp. XP1
AATGCCACCGAGACAGTCGCCATGGCCCGCAAAAAAGCCTCCCTCGATTTCGAGCAATCCCTCGCAGACCTGCAAGCACTGGTCGAGCGCCTGGAGAACGGCGAGTTGTCGCTGGAAGAGTCGCTGGCCGCCTTCGAGCAAGGCATTGCCCTGACCCGCGATTGCCAGGGCGCCCTGGCCCAGGCCGAACAGAAGGTGCAGATCCTGCTGGAACGCGATGGCGAGCTGGCTGCCCAGCCCTTCGACGCGGAGCCCGAAGCATGATCGGCACCTACCAGGCCAGCTGCCAGGCGCGGGTCGACGCCGCCCTCGAACCGTTGTTCATCGCCCCGACCAAGGAACTCGAACGCCTTTACGCCGCCATGCGCTACAGCGTGATGAACGGTGGCAAACGCGTTCGTCCGCTGCTGGCCTACGCGGCCTGCGAAGCCTTGGGCGCCCCGGCCGAACAGGCCAACGGCGCAGCCTGTGCGGTGGAACTGATCCACGCCTACTCGCTGGTGCATGACGACCTGCCGGCCATGGATGACGACGACCTGCGCCGCGGCCAGCCGACCACCCACAAAGCCTTCGATGAAGCCTGCGCGATCCTCGCCGGCGACGGTTTGCAGAGCCTGGCCTTCAGTGCCCTGCTCGACCCGCGCCTGAGCCCGCAGGCTGACAGCATTCGCCTGGCCATGGTCCAGGCCCTGGCCAAGGCGGCCGGCCCGGCAGGCATGGTCGGTGGCCAGGCCATCGACCTGGGCTCGGTTGGCCTGAAGCTGGATCAGCAGGCGCTGGAATTCATGCACCGGCACAAGACCGGTGCGCTGATCGAAGCCAGCGTGCGCCTCGGCGCCCTGGCCAGCGCCCGCGCCGAACAGGCGCAACTGGATGCCCTGCAGAGCTATGCACAGGCCATCGGCCTGGCATTCCAGGTGCAGGACGACATCCTGGATGTGGAAAGCGACACCGCCACACTGGGCAAACGCCAAGGGGCTGATATCGCCCGCGACAAACCGACCTACCCGGCGCTGCTGGGCCTGGAAGCGGCCAAGGCCTATGCGATCGAATTGCGTGACCAGGCGCTGGTCGCACTGCAAGGGTTCGGCGAAAAGGCCGAACCGCTGCGGGCGTTGGCCCGTTACATCGTCGAACGCCGCAACTGATTTGATTGGGGCCGCTGTGCGGCCCATCGCCGGCAAGCCTGCTCGAACAGAGCCCCCACTGGCCTTGAGCACTGTGCACAACCTGTGGGAGCGGGCTTGCCCGCGAAGGGCTGCAAAGCTGCCCCATGCGACACCCGTCTGAATGGGCAGTATTTCCTACAATGGGGTAAACTGCCGCCTCTTCACACACCTATAACGACTCGCCTGATGCCCACGACGTTTCAAGAGATCCCCCGCGAACGCCCGGTCACGCCGTTGCTCGACCGCGCTGACACGCCTGCCGGCCTGCGCCGGCTGGCCGAAGCCGACCTGGAGACCCTGGCCGACGAATTGCGCCAGGAACTGCTCTACACCGTGGGTCAGACCGGTGGGCATTTTGGTGCCGGCCTGGGTGTCATCGAGCTGACCATCGCCCTGCACTACGTCTTCGACACCCCCGACGACCGGCTGGTGTGGGACGTGGGCCACCAGGCCTACCCGCACAAGATCCTCACCGGGCGCCGTGACCGCATGCTCAGCCTGCGCCAGAAAGACGGCATTGCCGCCTTCCCGCGCCGCAGCGAGAGCGAGTACGACACCTTCGGCGTCGGCCACTCCAGCACCTCGATCAGCGCCGCACTGGGCATGGCCATTGCCGCTCGCCTGCAGAACAGCGACCGCAAGTCGATCGCGGTGATCGGTGACGGTGCGCTGACCGCCGGCATGGCCTTCGAGGCGTTGAACCACGCCCAGGAAGTCAACGCCGACATGCTGGTGATCCTCAACGACAACGACATGTCGATTTCGCGCAACGTCGGCGGCCTGTCCAACTACCTGGCCAAGATCCTCTCCAGCCGCACCTACGCGAGCATGCGCGAAGGCAGCAAGAAAGTGCTGTCGCGCCTGCCGGGAGCCTGGGAAATTGCCCGCCGCACCGAGGAGTACGCCAAAGGCATGCTGGTGCCGGGCACGCTGTTCGAAGAACTGGGCTGGAACTACATCGGCCCGATCGACGGCCACGACCTGCCGACCATGATCGCCACCCTGCGCAACATGCGTGACCTCAAGGGCCCGCAGTTCCTGCACGTGGTGACCAAGAAGGGCAAGGGCTTCGCCCCGGCCGAGATCGACCCGATCGGCTACCACGCCATCACCAAGCTGGAGCCGGCCGACAAACCCGCCGCACCGAAGAAAGCCAGCGGCCCGAAATACTCCGCGGTGTTCGGCCAGTGGCTGTGCGACATGGCTGCCGCCGACAACCGCCTGGTGGGCATTACCCCGGCGATGAAGGAAGGCTCCGACCTGGTCGACTTCAGCGAGCGCTACCCGGAGCGTTACTTCGACGTGGCGATCGCCGAACAGCATGCCGTAACCCTTGCGGCCGGCATGGCCTGCGAGGGCAGCAAGCCGGTGGTGGCGATCTACTCCACCTTCCTGCAGCGCGCCTACGACCAGCTGATCCACGACGTGGCGGTACAGAACCTCGACGTACTGTTCGCCATTGACCGCGCTGGCCTGGTCGGCGAAGACGGCCCGACCCACGCGGGCAGCTACGACCTGTCGTACCTGCGCTGCATCCCGGGCATGCTGGTGATGACCCCAAGCGACGAGAACGAGCTGCGCAAGATGCTCAGCACCGGCCACCTGTACAACGGCCCGGCGGCTGTGCGCTACCCGCGTGGCACCGGCCCGAACGCGCCGATCAGTGGTGACCTGGAGCCGCTGGAAATCGGCAAGGGCGTGGTCCGTCGCCAAGGCGAGAAAGCCGCCTTGCTGGTGTTTGGGGTGCAACTGGCCGAAGCCATGCAGGTGGCTGAGCAAATCAACGCTACCGTGGTCGACATGCGCTTCGTCAAACCGCTGGACGAAGCGCTGGTGCTGGAACTTGCCGCCAGCCATGAGCTGCTGGTGACCATCGAAGAAAACGCCATCATGGGCGGCGCCGGTGCGGCTGTGGGCGAGTTCCTGGCCAGCCAGGCTATCGTGAAACCGCTGCTGCACCTGGGGTTGCCAGACATTTATGTCGAGCACGCCAAGCCTGCGCAGATGCTGGCTGAGTGTGGGCTGGATGCGGCCGGGATCGAGGCTTCGGTGAAGGCTCGGATGACCAGGCTCGGGTTGTAGTCCCTGGGGCCGCTTTGCGGCCCTTTCGCGACACAAGGCCGCTCCCACAAAGGTCGTGCAAGCACCAAGCCTTGCGCAGTCCCTGTGGGAGCGGCCTTGCGTCGCGATCGAGGGCGCAGCCCTCGCAAAAGCTCACCTGGACGCTGGCGCGTTAGCCTCGAGCAGCGCACACAAGCGCGCCGTAGCTTCGATCATCTGACCACTAGGCCGCTCCAGGCCTTTGTCTGGCACCACCAGTAAACGGTCATCGGCAACCGCACGCAGTTGCGGCCAGGCCTTCCAACTCTCCAGCTGCGCCTCATCACCCGCCAGAATGACCTGCGGGTTGCGCAGCAGCACAGATTCCACATTTACCTGCGGCGCCGGCTGGGTGAGATCGGCGAAAACATTATGCGCGCCGCAAACGGCCAGGGCGTCGCTGACCACCTGCCGGCCACCGAGTGTATACAGAGGTCGATCCCAGACCTGGTAGAACACCTGCAAGGGCTCATCCCGTCGATACTGCTGGCGCAGCTGCCGCAGCCGGTCACGCAAGGCCTGGGCATACCGATGGCCCTGTTCGGCACGGCCGATACGTTCCGCGATGGCTTCGATCTGTTCGATCATCTGGTCGATATCATGGGGTTCTGCGCTGAAGGTGGCGATACCCAGGCGCTTGAGCTGGTCACGTTGGGCCGGCGGTACGCTGCCCGGCCACAGCAGCAACAGGTCGGGGCGCAGGCTGAGCAGGCGTTCGAGGTCCAGCTGCCCCTGGCGCCCCACCGAGGGCAGCTCGCGCAGCGCCGCCGGCCGTTCGCCACCGTCGAGCACACCTACCAGCAGGTCATCGGCCTGCAGTTCGAGCATGATTTCGCTCATCGACGGCGCCAGGCTGACCACTCGCAGGGGTTCGGCGGCCAGTGCAGAACAGGCGAACAGCGCCAGCAGGCCGGGCAGCAGGCGCATCAGCCGAGCTGGCGTGGAATGCGATAGAGGTACAGCACCACTGCGGTGGACAACGCCAGCAAGATCTGTGGCACCGCCTCGAGGCCGACCAGCACCGACAAGGCGGCAACCCAGGCCGGGAAACAGGCAAACAGCATGGCCAGGCGCCGCACCCGCGCCAGCTCGATCCAGGCCGCGGGCTCTTCGCCTGTGCCGAGCACCTTGGACGTGGCGATGAGCGCGCGTTTGTAGGCACCGAAGCGCGGCAGGCTGAGGAACATGGTCGCCGCGCCGGCAATGAACAGTGGCATGGCCAACACCGAGGCCAGCGCATCACCGCCACCGAAGGCCCAGGCCATCACTGGCAGTGGCACCAGGCCCACCGCCAGGTACTGCCACCAGGCCAGCGCCAGGCGCCGCTTGACCTCGGCGCGGGTCACGCCTGAGGCACCTCGCCCTGGTGCTCGTTACCCAGCATGTGGCCCAGCTTGCCGGCCTTCGTCGCCAGGTAGTAGCGGTTGTGCGGGTTGTGCCCGGTGTGCAGCGGTACGCGCTCGGCGACGAGGATGTTCATGTCGGTCAGGGCTTTGACCTTGCGCGGGTTGTTGGTCATCAGCCGCAGCGACTTCACGCCCAGGTGCTCCAGCATCGGCAGGCATATGGCGTAGTCGCGCTGGTCGGCGGCAAAGCCAAGGCGCTCGTTGGCCTCGACGGTATCGGCGCCACCATCCTGCAGCTCGTAGGCGCGAATCTTGTTGAGCAGCCCGATGCCACGGCCTTCCTGGCGCAGGTACAGCAGCACGCCACGGCCTTCACGGGCGATGGCCTGCAGCGCGGCTTCCAGCTGCGAGCCGCAGTCGCAGCGCTGGCTGAACAGGGCATCGCCGGTCAGGCACTCGGAATGCAGGCGCCCCAGCACCGGCTGGCCGTCCGCGATGTCACCCAGGCTGAGCACCACGTGCTCACGGCCCGTGGCTTCGTCGAGGAAGCCATGCATGGTGAAGGTCGCGAAGGGAGTCGGGAGTTTAGAGGCGGCAACAAAGACGACGGGCACGTTGTGCTCCTGGCATAAGTAGGAAATTTCTCGTGGGCCGATTGTATCAGCAGGCTGGGGAATGTGGGCTGGCTGAATACGGTGGGTTAAGATCGAAAAGTTCGATGCTTAGGTTAACCAGGCCCGACCCCATCGCCGGCAAGCCGGCCCCCCACAGTTATTGCACAGGCCTCTGAACCTGCGCTGAACCTGTGGGAGCCGGCTTGCCGGCGATTGGGGGCGCAAGGCGCCCCGTTTTCAATGTGGTTTGCTATTCGGACTGAACGGATACGGCTGCTGCCAGCGCTGGAAAATCGGCTTCAGCTCGCCACTGCGCACCAGCTCGGCCATGCGCTTGTCGAACAGGTCGCGCAGGGCCTTGGCCTGGTCATTGCGGGCAAAGGCCAGGTACAGCGGTAGTTCGGCCACATGGGTACGGCGGAAACGCTCGGGCTGGGAGGTCTGGCCGAGCACGTAGTCGACCTCGGTCTGCGCATCGATGTAGAAGTCCACACGATCATGCTCGAGCATCGGCAGTATGCCTTCGCGGCGCTGGACCTCGCGAAAGTCATGCACATCGGGCAGGTAGCTGCCGAAGTCGTAGCCCCGCACCCAGGCCAGGCGGTACTGGCCTATGGTCTGCTGGGTAGGCACAGGCTTGCTGACCAGCCCCAGCGCGTAGATGTGGTCCATGTCGAAGTGCCAGCGCGGGTACAGGTTGTCGTCGTTCTCGTCCTTGTACGAGCCTACCCAGGCGTCAGCCTCGCCACGCTTCACCAGCCCGATCGCACGGCTGTAAGGCGCGCTCTGGGTCACCACCTTGACCCCGGCCGGCTCGAACACCTTGCGCAGCACGTCCCAGGCCACCCCGGTACCGTCGGCGTTGGTGTAGTCAAGCCACTCTTCGCTGACCAGGTGGATCTGTTTCGGCACACCCTCGGCAGCAGCCGCCCACGGGGCAAGGCTCAGCAGCATTGCCAGCAGCACCGTCCTCATGGCCATTCACACGCTCCCTGTATCAGGCAACCGCCCAAACCAGAACCTGCATCCCCAGCCAGGCAAACACCCCGGCCAGGATATCGTCGAGCATGATCCCGACGCCCCCATGCACATGGCGGTCGACCCAGCGGATCGGCCACGGCTTGAGAATGTCGAAGAAGCGGAACATCAGGAACCCCGCCAGCAGCCACTGCCAGCCTTCCGGCACCAGCCAGAGGGTTATCCACATGCCGACGATCTCGTCCCAGACAATGCCTTCATGGTCGTGCACGCGCAAGTCATTGGCGACCTTGCCGCAAAGCCAGAAGCCGAACAGCATGCTCACGCCCAGCAACAGCCAATAGCCCCAGTCGGGAAGCATCTGCCACAGCGGGATGAACGGAATGGCCACCAGCGAGCCCCAGGTGCCCGGTGCCTTGGGCAAGGTGCCGGAACCGAAACCAAAGGCGATGAAGTGCCACGGGTTGCGCCAGACCGAAGGCGGAACGAACTCCGCAGGCACCTGGTTGGGGTGATCGGTCACGGTGTCTCCCTAAAATGTTGATAACCGCGTTGCCGCGGGGTGATGTCCTGGCCCTGCCGGTCGCGCAGGCTGACACCCTGCCCTTCGAGCACCCGCCCGATGACATGGAACGCCGCCAGGCCTTGTGCCTGCAGGGATGAAAGCTCGGATGGCGGCAAGGTGAACGCCAGCACGTAGTCGTCGCCACCGGTCAGCGCCGCCTGCACGGCAGCCTCGGCACCGAGTAACCCCTGCAGAGCGGCTGACACCGGTACCTGCTCCAGGTTCACCTCGAGCGCCACACGGGAGGCCTTGGCGATATGCCCGCAGTCGGCCAGCAGGCCGTCGGAAACATCCAGCGCCGAAGTGGCACGCCCGCGCAGCAGCTGGCCCAGGGCGAACTGCGGCGACGGCGACCAGTAATGGTCGAGCAACGGTTGCGCCAGCGCAGCATCAGCCTGGCGCTGGCCCAGCACCAGCGGCAAGGCACCCGCCGCATTGCCCAGCTCACCGCCCACACACAACAAGTCGCCCGGGCGAGCGCCGCCACGGCGTAACGCCTGCCCCGCCGGAACCCGGCCGAATACGGTCATGGTGATGCTCAGAGGGCCACGGGTGGTATCGCCACCAATCAGGCTCAGCTGACAGTGACCGGCCATGCGGTCGAGGCCGCTGGCATAGGCTTGCAGCCAGTCAGTGCTGACCTCGGGCAAGGTCAGGGCAAGGGTGAAACCGATGGGGGTGGCGCCCATGGCCGCCAGGTCGCTGGCCGCCACGGCCAACGAGCGCTGGCCGAGCAACCAGGGGTCGCACACCGCCGGGAAATGCACCCCGGCGACCAGGGTGTCGGTAGACACCGCCAGTTGCTCACCAGCGGGTAAGCTCAGCAGGGCGCAGTCGTCGCCGATGCCCAGGGCCACACCTTCACCGCCTTGCGCACAGGGCGCGGCGGCGAAGTAGTGGCTGATCAGCTCGAACTCACCCATGGTTCGCAAGCGCCAGGATCAGCGCTTGTTCGCCTTGACTTCTGCTTCGCGCAGGGCCGGGGCGAGCTTGTCCAGCACGCCGTTGACGAACTTGTGGCCGTCGGTGGCGCCGAAGACCTTGGCCAGTTCCACGCCTTCGTTGATCACTACGCGGTACGGCACGTCAACGCGCTTGATCAGTTCCCAGGTGGACAGGCGCAGCACGGCCAGCTCGACCGGGTCGAGCTCTTCCAGTGCGATGGTCATGCACGGCACCAACGCTTTGTCGATTTCGCCCTTGATTGCCGGGACCCCATGCAGGATCTCGCGGAAATAGGCACCGTCGACATCGGTGAAATCGTTATCGACCCGGAACTGCGCTTCGATCTCGTTCAGCGAATGCTGCGCCATGTGCCACTGGTACAGTGCCTGGGTCGCGAGCTTGCGGGCTTCGCGGCGCTTGGCGCTCTTCGATGGCTTGCCGGCATCCGCAGGTTTTGGATCGCGCGGGTTGAAACGATCGCTTTCGTCGCTAATCACTTGGCCTCCAACTGCGCCAGCAGGCTGACCATTTCCAGAGCGGACAGGGCAGCTTCAGCACCTTTGTTGCCGGCCTTGGTGCCGGAACGCTCGATGGCCTGTTCGATGGAGTCGACGGTCAGTACGCCGAAGGCCACCGGAACACCGAACTCCATGGACACCTGGGCCAGGCCCTTGGTGCATTCGCCCGCCACGTATTCGAAGTGCGGGGTACCACCACGGATCACGGCGCCCAGGGCGATGATCGCGTCGTAGGCGCCTTGCTGGGCGACCTTCTGTGCCACCAGCGGGATTTCGAACGCACCCGGGGCACGGATGATGGTGATGTCGCTTTCGCTGACACCGTGGCGTACCAGGGCATCAACGGCACCGCTTACCAGGCTTTCGACGACGAAGCTGTTGAAGCGGCCAACCACCAAAGCATAGCGACCTTTGGGGGCGATGAAGGTACCTTCGATGGTCTTCAGGGTCATTCCGATATTCTCATCTTCAAGAGCGAGGCCGCATGCTGGCGGCCTCGACAGGGGTATGGACTCGAGCTGGAGGGCGTCACTGCCGCCTCAAGTCACTCGGAGGGCACGTATTCTACAACTTCCAGATCGAATCCGGATATCGCGTTGAACTTCATCGGCGAACTCATCAGACGCATCTTGCGCACACCAAGGTCTCGCAGGATCTGCGAACCGGCACCCACGGTGCTGTAGGTGGTCGGTGCCTTGGCAGGTGCATCGCCGGCGCTTTCGCGGATGTGCGCAAGCAGCACGTCGCCGTCCAGCGGGTGGCCCAGCAGCAATACCACGCCGCTGCCGGCCTCGGCCACGGCGGCCATGGCGGCGCGCAGGCTCCAGCGGCCCGGTTGCTTGACCAGCAGCAGGTCGCGCAGTGGGTCCATGTTGTGCACGCGCACCAGGGTCGGCTCTTCGGCGCAGATCTTGCCCAGGGTCAGGGCCATGTGCACGTCGCCTTCCACCGCGTCGCGGTAGGTGACCAGGTTGAACTCGCCCAGCTCGCTCTCCACCGGTTGCTCGGAGACGCGCTGCACGGTGCGCTCGTGGATCATGCGGTAGTGGATCAGGTCGGCGATGGTGCCGATCTTCAGGCCGTGCTCGGCGGCGAACACTTCCAGCTCGGCGCGGCGCGACATGGTGCCGTCGTCGTTCATCACTTCGCAGATCACGCCGCTCGGCTCGAAACCGGCCATGCGCGCCAGGTCGCACGCGGCCTCGGTGTGGCCGGCACGGGCCAGGGTACCGCCTGGCTGGGCCATCAGCGGGAAGATGTGGCCAGGGCTGACAATGTCTTCGGCCTTGGCGTCCTTGGCAGCGGCCGCCTGCACGGTGCGTGCGCGGTCAGCGGCGGAGATGCCGGTGGTGACACCTTCGGCGGCTTCGATCGACACAGTGAACTTGGTGCCGAAGCCCGAGCCGTTGCGCGGCGCCATCAGCGGCAGCTTCAGCGTTTCGCAACGCTCCCGGGTCATCGGCATGCAGATCAGGCCACGGGCGTGCTTGGCCATGAAGTTGATGTGCTCGGGCAGGCAGCACTCGGCTGCCATGATGATGTCGCCTTCGTTTTCGCGGTCTTCGTCATCCATGAGGATGACCATTTTGCCCTGGCGGATGTCTTCGACCAGTTCTTCGATGCTGTTGAGCGCCACGCGGCACCCCCTTCTCAATCAGGATTTCAAGAAGCCGTTGGCGGCCAGGAAGCTTTCGGTAATGCCACTGCCCTTGCTCGGTTCGGCGGCCTTGTCACCCAGCAGCAGACGCTCCAGGTAACGGGCCAGCAGGTCGACCTCAAGGTTTACCCGACGCCCTGCACGGTAGTCGGCCATGATGGTTTCGGACAGGGTGTGCGGGACAATGGTCAGCTCGAACTCAGCGCCATTGACCTCGTTGACCGTCAGGCTGGTGCCATCGACGGTGATCGAACCCTTGTGGGCGATGTACTTGGCCAGTTCCTTCGGTGCACGCACGCGGAACTGGATGGCGCGGGCGTTATCGCTGCGCGAGATGATTTCGCCGACCCCGTCGACGTGGCCGCTGACCAGGTGCCCGCCCAGCCGGGTGGTGGGGGTCAGGGCTTTTTCCAGATTGACCTTGCTACCGCTCTTGAGGTCGATGAAGGCGGTGCGCTTGAGGGTTTCGACACTGACGTCGGCCCAGAAGCCGTCGCCCGGCAGTTCGACGGCGGTCAGGCACACGCCGTTGACGGCGATGCTGTCGCCGAGCTTGACGTCACCCAGGTCGAGCTTGCCGGTTTCGACGTAGACGCGCACGTCGCCACCCTTGGGGGTCAGGCTGCGGATGGTGCCGATGGATTCGATGATGCCGGTGAACATGGGGTCTTCCTCAAAAACGGTTTGCGCGGGGCAAGCCGGGCATTATACGCCGGGTACCGGCAGGGGGATGGCCGTGACCCGCCAGTCATCGCCCACTGCGCGCATTTCGGTAATTTTCAGCCGCGGCGCTTCGCTCATCCTCTCCAGTGGCCAGTCCAGCAGCGGGCGGGCCTGGGAACCGAGAAAAGTGCCGGCGACGAACAGCTGGTACTCGTCGATCAGGCCTTGCCGGGCGAAGGCGCCGACCAGGCCGGCACCGGCTTCCAGCAGAATTTCGTTGACGCTGCGGGCTGCCAGGGCCTGCAGCAACGACGGCAGGTCTACCTGGCCATTGTCACCCGGCAGGCTGAGCAGTTCGTGGCCGGCAGCGGCATAGCGCGGGTCATCTGCGACAGCGGTCACCACTAGTGCCGGGCCAGCCTGGAAGAACGGCGCATCCAGCGGCAGGCGCAGGCGGCCATCGACCAGCACGCGCAGCGGCGTGCGGCTGAGTGCCAGGGCGGTGGTTTCGGCATCCAGGCCCAGCTCTGCGCCGCGCACGGTCATCCGCGCGTTATCAGCCAACACGCTGGCGGCGCTGGTCAGCACCACGCTGGAACGGGCGCGCAGACGCTGCACCGCCGAGCGGGCGGCCGGCCCGGTGATCCACTGGCTTTCGCCACTGGCCATGGCGGTGCGGCCATCCAGGCTCATGGCCAGCTTGGCGCGAACGAATGGCAGGCCATGCTCCATGCGTTTGAGGAAACCGGGATTGAGTGCACGGGCCTCGGCCTCGAGTACGCCGCTGGCCACTTCGATACCAGCCTCAGCCAGGCGCCGCAGGCCCTGCCCCGCCACTTGCGGGTTGGGGTCCTGCATGGCGGCCACCACCCGTGCCACGCCGGCCTTGACCAGTGCTTCGGCGCACGGCGGCGTGCGGCCATGGTGGCTGCACGGCTCGAGGGTGACATAGGCACAGGCGCCACGGGCACGCTCACCGGCCTGGCGCAGGGCATGCACTTCGGCATGCGGCTCGCCGGCGCGCACATGCCAGCCTTCGCCGACCACCTCGCCATCGCGCACGATCACGCAGCCTACGCGCGGGTTCGGGTGGGTGGTGTACAGGCCCTTGCGCGCCAGCTCCAGCGCGCGGGCCATGTAGTGGGCGTCGAGGGTGGCAGCTTGGCTGGGCATGGTCACTCTTTAGCCGGCTCTCGAGCCAGGCGGTCGATTTCTTCGCGGAACTCGTCGAGGTCCTGGAAGCGGCGGTAAACCGAGGCAAAGCGGATATAGGCCACTTCGTCGAGCTTGCGCAGTTCGGCCATGACCATTTCACCCACCACCAGTGATTTGACTTCACGCTCGCCGGTGGCCCGCAGGCGGCTCTTGATATGCGCCAACGCAGCTTCCAGGCGCTCGACGCTGACCGGGCGCTTTTCCAGTGCCCGCTGCATGCCGGCGCGAAGTTTTTCTTCGTCGAAGGGTTGGCGCGTGCCATCCTGCTTGATCAGCCGGGGCAGCACCAGCTCGGCGGTTTCGAAGGTGGTGAAGCGCTCGCCGCAGGCGACGCATTCGCGGCGACGGCGCACCTGCTCGCCTTCGGCGACGAGGCGAGAGTCGATGACCTTGGTGTCGTTGGCACCGCAAAAGGGACAGTGCATGGTGGCAGGCAACAAAAAAAGGGAGGGCCATGGTAGCGCATCCCACTGGCAAGACAAGCCAAAGGGGTTAACATCCATGGCAAATCTGCCCGTGAAGGACTACCCCATGCATTACCGAGCGCTCGTCGTGCTGTGCTGCGCCGCCCTGCTCGCCGCCTGCGGCAGCGACAGGCCGAAGCCCGACACCCCTCCGGCGCCCACGCCAGCCCGCACGGCCAAGCCGGCCGCAGTACTTGGCCCGCTGCCGGCCTACCAGCGCGAGCTGAGCGGCACCTTGCTGGAAATCCCCGCTGGAGCCGATGTGGAGCTGGCCTTGCTGGTCATCGACGAACGCGACCGCCCACAACGCCTGCTGGCCAGCAGCAACCTGACCGGCACCGGCCAGGCCCTGCCCTACCAATTGCGCTTCAACCCAGAGGCTTTCCCCGCCGGTGCTCGGGTCGAGCTGCGCGGTCGCGCCAGCAGCTCTGGCCAGCTGATCATGCACCTGCCGCCGGTGCGCATTACCCAGGCCCAGACCCAGGCCACCGGCCCGCTGCGTTTCGAGAAGGCGCCATAAGTGGCGCCTGTCTCTCTGCAACAGCCCCTGCAACAGGCACTCAGCGGCCTGATCGGCGAAGCGCGTCTTGTCATCAGCGAGCTGCCCGGCTGCGACCTCAAGCTGTGGCTGATCGACGACCAGAACATGGACCGCGCCTTCAGCAGCGAAGAGACCCGGCGCATTCTTGAAGAGCCTCCCTATTGGAGCTTCTGTTGGGCCAGCGGCCTAGCCATGGCCCGTTACCTGGCCGAGCACCCGGAATGGGTAGCCGGCAAGCGCGTGCTGGACTTTGGCGCCGGCTCCGGTATCGCCGGCATTGCCGCCGCCCGCGCCGGTGCGCTGGAAGTGGTGGCCTGCGACCTCGACCCGCTGGCACTTGATGCCTGCCGCGCGAATGCCGCGCTGAATGGGGTTGAACTGGGTTACAGCAGCGATTTCTTCGCCGAGGACGATCGCTTCGACCTTATCCTGGTTGCCGACGTGCTGTACGACCGCGCCAACCTGCCGCTGCTGGATGCCTTCCTCGGCCGCGGGCGTCAAGCGCTGGTGGCCGACTCGCGGGTACGCGACTTCAGCCACCCGCTGTACCAACAGTTGGGCGTGCTGGAAGCGCTGACCCTGCCGGACCTGGCCGAGCCGCACGAATTCCGCCGGGTCAGCCTGTACCATGCCAGCCGCGACACCTTATAGTGGTGTCATTCACGAGTTTGCGAGAGTCGCGATGACCCAAGACACGCCTTACATTTTCGACGCTACCGATGCCACCTTCCAGCAGTTGGTTATCGAGAACTCATTCCACAAACCGGTGCTGGTGGACTTCTGGGCCGAGTGGTGCGCGCCGTGCAAGGCACTGATGCCGCTGCTGGCGAAGATCGCCGAGGGTTACCAGGGCGAGCTGCTGCTGGCCAAGATCAACTGTGACGTGGAGCAACAGGTGGTTGCCCAGTTCGGCATCCGCAGCCTGCCGACCGTGGTGCTGTTCAAGGACGGCCAACCGGTGGACGGTTTTGCCGGTGCACAGCCGGAATCGGCGATCCGTGCCATGCTCGAGCCACACGTGCAACTGCCCGCTGCACCCAGCGCATCGCCGCTGGAGCAGGCCAAGGGGCTGTTTGCCGAAAGCCGTTTTGCCGAGGCCGAAGCACTGTTGCAAGCACTGCTGGGTGAGGATAACAGCAATGCCGAGGCGCTGATCCTGTATGCCCGTTGCCTGGCCGAGCGCGGGGAGCTGGGTGAAGCCCAGGTGGTGCTTGATGCGGTCAAGACTGACGAGCACAAGGCTGCGCTGGCCGGCGCCAGGGCCCAACTGACCTTCCTTCGCCAGGCCGCCAGCCTGCCGGAAGTGGCCGACCTGAAAAGCCGCCTGGCGCAGAACCCGCAGGATGACGAGGCGGCCTATCAGCTGAGCATCCAGCAGCTGGCGCGCCAGCAGTATGAAGCGGCGCTGGAAGGGTTGCTGAAGCTGTTCCAGCGTAACCGTGGCTATGAGAACGGGCTGCCGCAGAAAGCGTTGCTGCAAGTGTTCGAGTTGCTGGGCGGTGATCACCCGCTGGTCGGCGTGTATCGTCGCAAGTTGTCGGCGGCGATGTTCTGAGAATGCCGGGGCCGCTTTGCGGCCCATTCACAGCACAAGGCTGCTCCCACAGAGATCACGTGGCCGCCACGTGTTGCGCGGTCCCTGTAGGAGCAGCCTTGTGCTGCGAATGAGCTGCAAAACAGCCCCTAAATCCTGAGGGCCTTCACCCAACCCAGTGATACACCGGCGCGTCCACGCCACTTTCCACTTTCACCTCGCTGCAATGCCGCAAGCGCACCAGCAGCCGCTTGCCCGCCGCCGTACTCCCCGCCAGCCCTTCCAGCCGATCCAGCAACTCCGGCCCGCTCATCTGCCCTGCCAGACGCAACACCTCACGTGCCGCAATCCATTGCCCGTCATCCTGACGAGTTGTCGCAACGGTTTCCGTTGCTGCATTCTGCGTCACCGCAGGCAATTCAATCTGCCGCCCCAGTTGCGCCAACTCTTCCGGCGCCAGCTCGATGGTCAGATCCACAGGCCAGTCACCAATCTGTCCACGAATTCTCATGCTGCATTCTCTGAACCCAAGTCAATGCCACCATCCTACCCCAACATGAAACCTGCGCCACGCAGGCTGGCAGCATGCGGAAAAGTTGTTATAACATAACCCAATCTTCCCGCCCGCTCCGGAGTCGTCCATGCGTCGCCTGTTGCTCGCCCTGCCCTTCGCCCTGCTGCCCCTGGCCGTGGCCCATGCCCACGATGATGACCATGATCACGACCACGCCCATGGCACCCTCGGCGCCCACGAGCATGGCGTGGCCAGGCTCAACGCCGTGCTCGATGGCAACACGCTTGAGCTGGAGCTGGACAGCCCGGCAATGAACCTGGTCGGCTTCGAACACGCCGCCAACAGCGACGCCGACAAGGCCAAGGTCGCGGCGGTGCGCCAGCAACTGGAGCAACCGTTGAAGCTGTTCGGCCTGCCTGCTGCCGCTGGCTGCAAGGAAGACCAGCAGGAACTGGAAAGCCCGCTGTTCGGTGATGCCCCGAAAGCCGACGATGGTGACGAGCACGAGCACCAGCACAGCGACATCGGCGCCCATTACCAGCTGACCTGCGCCAACCCCGACAAATTGACACAGGTGGACCTCGCTCCGCTGTTCAAGGCCTTCCCGGCCACCCAGAAGATCAACGTTCAACTGATTGGCCCCAATGGCCAGAAAGGCGTGGAAACCACGCCGGCCAAGGCCGCGGTCGCGTTCTGAATGCGCCAGCCGTTGATCGAACTGCATGATTTGGTGTTTGCCTGGCCTGGCCAGCCGGCGCTGCTGGATATTCCGGCATTCCGCCTGGAGGCTGGCGAAGCCCTGTTTCTCAAGGGCCCCAGCGGCAGTGGCAAGACCACATTGCTGGGCCTGCTGGGCGGGGTGAACGTGCCGGGCCAGGGCCGCATCCAGTTGCTGGGCCAGGACCTCGGCCGCCTGGGCCAAGGCGCCCGAGACCGCTTCCGGGTCGACCACACCGGTTACATCTTCCAGCAATTCAACCTGCTACCGTTCCTCTCGGTGCGCGAAAACGTCGAGCTGCCTTGCCGCTTCTCGCGCAGCCGCAAGGCCCGCGCCGAGCAGCGCCATGGCAGTGTCGACCAGGCAGCCATCACGCTGCTGGCCCACCTGGGCCTGGACGACCCCGCCCTGCTCGCCCGCCGCGCCGACAGCCTGTCGATCGGCCAGCAGCAACGGGTTGCCGCCGCCCGCGCACTGATCGGCCAACCCGAACTGGTGATCGCCGACGAACCGACCTCGGCGCTGGATGCCGACACCCGCGAAGCGTTCATCCACCTGCTGTTCGGTGAATGCCGCGCCGCCGGTGCCAGCCTGCTGTTCGTCAGCCACGACCAGAGCCTGGCACCGCTGTTCGACCGCCATCTGTCGCTGGCCGAACTCAACCGTGCCGCCAAGCCCCGGGAGGCCTGATGTACCTGCTCCGCCTTGCCCTGGCCAGCCTGGCCAACCGCCGCTTCACCGCATTCCTCACCGCCTTTGCAATTGCCCTGTCGGTGTGCCTGCTGCTGGCCGTTGAACGGGTCCGTACCGAGGCCCGAGCCAGCTTCGCCAGCACCATCAGCGGTACCGACCTGATCGTCGGCGCCCGCTCCGGCTCGGTAAACCTGCTGCTGTACTCGGTGTTCCGCATCGGCAACGCCACCAACAACATCCGTTGGGACAGCTATGAGCATTACGCGAAGGACCCGCGGGTGAAATGGGCCATTCCCATCTCGCTGGGCGACTCGCACCGCGGTTATCGGGTGATGGGTACTACAGGCGACTACTTCAACCATTACCAGTACGGCCGCCGCCAGCACCTGGAATTGAACCAGGGCCGCGCGTTTGCCGATGATCCGTTCGAGGTGGTGCTGGGTGCCGAAGTGGCCGAGGCGTTGCACTACAAGCTAGGCGACAAGCTGGTGCTGGCACATGGAGTCGCAGCGATCAGCCTGGTCAAGCATGACGACAAGCCATTTACCGTGGTCGGTGTGCTCAAGCGCACCGGCACACCGGTCGACCGCACACTGCATATCAGCCTGGGCGGCATGGAAGCCATCCACATCGACTGGCACAACGGTGTACCGGCCCGTGGCGCCGGGCGCATCAGCGCCGAGCAGGCACGGACCATGGATCTGCAGCCTGCCGCAATCACTGCGTTCATGCTCGGCCTGAACAGCAAGATCGCGACATTCAGCCTTCAGCGGGAGATCAATGAATACCGCAGCGAGCCATTGCTGGCGATCCTGCCCGGGGTAGCCCTGCAGGAACTGTGGAGCCTGATGGGCACTGCGGAGCAGGCGTTGTTCGTGGTGTCGCTGTTCGTGGTGCTGACCGGCCTGATCGGCATGCTTACGGCGATTCTCACCAGCCTCAATGAACGCCGCAGGGAGATGGCGATATTGCGCTCGGTTGGCGCCAGGCCGTGGCATATCGCAGGGCTGCTGGTGCTGGAGGCACTGTCGCTGGCGGCGGTCGGGATCGCAGCCGGGCTTGGCTTGCTGTATGCGGGAATCGCCCTGGCACAGGGGTATGTGCAAGCCAACTATGGTTTGTACTTGCCGCTGGCCATGCCGAGTGTTCATGAATGGACGTTGCTGGCTATCATCCTGGGAGCTGCGCTGCTGATGGGCAGCGTGCCGGCGTGGCGGGCCTATCGCCAGTCGTTGGCCGATGGCCTGTCCATTCACCTCTGAGTGCGTGCAATGATCCAGTACCTCACGGCCTTCTTCGCGGGTGAACCCGCTACCACAAGGTCTACCACAAGCTTCAAAGCCTGCGCAGGACCTGTGGGAGCGGGTTCTGTGGGAGCGGGTTCACCCGCGAAGAGGTCAGTACAGGCAATACGGCTACTCCTGGTCATGCTGCTTTCGCTGGCATCGCCCACCTGGGCCTCGGAACCACGCGAACTGGACTGGCCCGCTCTCATCCCCGAAGGCGCCCCGGTCATCCCGCCCCAACTTGCGCCGCTGCACGACATGTCGCAGCTCAGCAACGCCCTGTCCGCCGAGTCCGCACCACCGGCGCGCCAGCAGGCACCCGACGCCCCGGTGGTAAAAAGCCTCGACGGCCAGCAGATCAAGCTGCCCGGCTACATCGTGCCGCTGGAAGTGAGCGAAGAAGGGCGCACCACGGAGTTTCTGCTGGTCCCCTATTACGGCGCGTGCATCCACGTGCCACCACCACCCTCGAACCAGATCGTGCACATTTTCAGTGAAATGGGCGTGCGCGTAGAAGACCTCTACCAACCTTACTGGATAGAGGGAAAGCTGCAGGTTAGAGCCTCCAGCAGCGAACTGGCCGATGCCGGTTACCAGATGGAAGCCGAGAAAATCTACGCTTATGAGCTGAGATGAGAACTGTTTCGAATTCGTGACGACGCTTCTTTGAGCTGGGTCAAACTTTCTGTTTAACGGCATCCGTACCATTGGACTACTCGATTACTCACGTCCTCTGGGAGCTTCCATGAACAAGTCCTTGCTCAGCGCCGCCCTCGCGGCCCTGGCGCTCGCTGCCCCTGTCGCCCACGCCCACCAGGCAGGCGATATCATCGTCCGCGCAGGTGCCATTACCACCGCTCCCAACGAAAGCAGCGGCGACCTGAAATTCGACGGCAACAAAGTCTCGGGCACCAAGGCGACTCTGGACAGCGACACCCAACTGGGCCTGACCTTCGCCTATATGCTCACCGACCATATCGGCCTGGAGCTGCTGGCAGCCACCCCGTTCAAGCACACCGTCGGCGTCAAAGGTCTGGGCGGCGGCCTGGACGGCAAGCTGGCCGACATCAAGCAATTGCCACCGACCCTGTCGTTGCAGTACTACCCGATGGAACCGACTTCCAAGTTCCAGCCGTATGCCGGCGTCGGCATCAACTACACCCTGTTCTTCGATGAAGACCTCAGTAGTGCACGCAAACAGCAGGGCTTCAGCAACCTGAAGCTGCAAGACTCGGTCGGCATCGCCGGCCAGCTGGGCATGGACTACATGATCACCGACAACTTGCTGGTCAACGCATCGGTCTGGTACGTCGACATCGACACCAAGGCCAGCGTCAACGGCCCGAGCGCACTGGGCTACAGCAAGACCAAGGTCGATGTCGATGTCGACCCGTGGGTGTACATGGTCGGCCTTGGCTACAAGTTCTGACCTGAACACTGCAGGGCGGCTTCGGCCGCCCTTGCGCGCTGCAGCCATAGCCAATACCCCAGCGCCACCGCGCTGATGCCCATCCCAAGCCCACACACCGCTGCCCAACCCCAATGGGCATACACCCAGCTCGCCAGCACTGCCCCCACTCCACTGCCAAGCGAATAGCTGCACATGTAGGCGCCGATCAACCGGCTGGCCATTGCGCCACGCCCGGCCAGCAGCAGGCTCTGGTTGGTGACATGCACTGCCTGCACGGCAAAGTCCAACATCAGCACACCCACCCCGAAGGCCATCAGTGAATGCCCGACGAAGGCCGTGGGCAGCCATGACAGCACCAGCAGAACCAGCGCTACCCCGGTGGTGCGCTCCGCTAGCCCCTGGTCGGCCAGGCGACCGGCGCGCGCTGCCGCCAACGTGCCGGCAACACCCGCCAGGCCGAACAGACCGATCTCGGTATGGCTCAGCGCCAGTGGCTCGGCACTCAGGGGCATGACCATGGCACTCCAGAGCACGCTGAACGCAGCGAAGATCAACACGCCGAACAACCCGCGCTGACGCAGCAGCCGGTCGTGCCGGTACAGCCTGAACTGAGCAACGATCAGCGCCCGATAACCAGACCGCAGCGACCCCGGTTGCCCCGTGGGCAGGTTGCGCCACAGCACCAGGGCCAGCAGCATCAGCAGCCCCGCGGCAACCAGGTACACACTGCGCCAGCCAGCCAGGTCGGCAAGCCCGCCCGACACCAGCCGCGCCAGCAGAATGCCCAGCACCACGCCGCTGGTGACGGTGCCTACGGCCTGCCCTTGCTGGCCGGGGGCGGCAAGGCTCGCGGCATGCGCCACCATCACCTGCACCATGACCGCCATCAACCCGGTGATGACAAGGGCCAACAGCATTAGCGCCCAGTTGGGCGCCATGCCTACACCAATCAGCGCCAGGGCCGAGAACAGCATCTGCCCGAGCAACAGCCGCTTACGGTCGATCAGGTCCCCCAGCGGCACGATCAGCAACAACCCCAGGACATAGCCCGCCTGGGTCGCGCCAACTACCCAACCAATCCGCTGCTGCGCCACGCCCAGGTCAGCGGCCATCGACTCCAGCAGGGGCTGGGCGAAATACACTGTCGCCACGGCCATGGCGCTGGTGATGGCCAGCAGCAGGGTTATCCAGCGTGTCAGTGCAGGGTTCATCGGGCCGGCCTCGTCAATCTGGTTTCGAATTGAAACTACATGCTGGCTATTTAGCAAATGTGGTTTTAATCTGCAACCAGATGAACGCGAAAGGCCCCATCCATGCTCGATGAAAACAATACGCAATGTCCCGTCGCCCGTGCCCTGGAGGTGCTGGGAGACCGTTGGGCGCTGATGATCCTGCGCGACGCCTTCGATGGCCTGCGGCGCTTCAGTGAGTTTCAGAAAAACCTGGGGCTGGCGAAGAACATCCTCGCCTCACGTTTGAAGTGGCTGGTGGAAAGCGGGCTGCTGACGCTGCAGCCGGCTTCGGATGGCAGTGCCTACAAGGAGTATGTGCTGACCGAAAAAGGACGATCGGTGTTCCCGGTGGTGGTTGGCTTGAGGCAGTGGGGGGAGCGGTTTCTGTTCGAGGCGGGCGAGCTGCGTTCGGAGTTGGTGGATGGCGATACGGGGCAGGCGCTGGAAACACTGCAGGTGCGGGCCCGGGATGGGCGGGTGCTGGCGGCAGGGGATTGCCTGCGAAAAGTGGTGCGGCATCGATGATTGGGGGTTGCTGCGCAGCCTATCGCCAGCAAGCCAACTGCCACAGGATCGCGTACTCGCCCTTTTGGGAGCTGGCTTGCCGGCGATAGGGGCGCAAAGCGCCCCCAAGAATTTCAGCCCTTGCCCAAAAGCCGCGCCAGCCCCTCGACCATTGGCGTCGCCTGCGGAAACTCGAACCGCGCCAACAAGCGCTGGTTATCCGCCCGCGAATGGCGAATGTCACCCGAACGTGCCGCCACATAACTGACCGCCGGCAAGCTACCCACCACCTTCTCAAGCGCTGCCAGCAACTGGTTGAGCGACGTTGCCTGGTTGAGGCCGATATTCACCGCCCCCTCCTCGACCTGCGGCTGCTCCAGCGCCTGCACCATCACTTGCACCAGATCGCCCACGTAGAGGAAGTCCCGGGTCTGCTCACCGTCACCGAACACCGTAATCGGCAAACCCTTCACAGCGCGCTCGGAGAAGATGCTGATCACCCCGGAATACGGCGATGATGGGTCCTGGCGCGGCCCGAAGATATTGAAGAAGCGGAACACCACCGGCTCCAGGCCATGCTGGCGACGGTAGAAGTCCAGGTACTGCTCACTGGCCAGCTTGTCCACTGCATACGGGGTCAGCGGCGCCTTGGGGGTGTCTTCGGCAATCGACTCGCCTTCACCATTGTTGCCGTACACCGCCGCACTGGAGGCGAACAGCACCCGGCGCAACCCATGCACGCGCATGGCTTCGCACACGTTGAGAGTGCCGATGAAATTGCTCTGGTGGGTCCGCACCGGGTCCTCCACCGAGGCCTGCACCGAGGCCACCGCTGCCAGGTGCACCACGGCACTGCAGCCAGCCGCAACCTGCGTGACCAGCCCGGCATCGGCAACATCGCCTTCAACCAGTTCCAGGCGTGGGTGGTCGACCTGCAGGTTGCCCCGCTGGCCAGTGGAAAAATCGTCGAGAATGCGTACGGCGTAGCCTTTGTCCAATAACGCATCGCACAGATGGGAGCCAATGAAGCCGGCACCGCCGGTGATCAGGATGGGGGCGTCAGCCATGGCGGTAGAACCGGTCCAGTAGAGGCGGCAGGCCGGCACGCCAGGCGCGCGGCTTGATGCCGAAGGTATGAAGGATTTTCTTGCAGGCCAGTACTGCGTGCTGCGGCTCTTCGCTGGCATCCGGCCGAGCGGCATGGGCCTGCGGCGTCGGTGCCTGCACGGCCAACTGGCGGTACTGGCCTGCTTCGGTAAGGATCGCCTGGCCCAGCGCCAGCGGCGTGGTCGCCTCGTTGCCGGCGTAATGGTAAGTGCCCCACAGCGGCGCACTGCAATCAAGTTGCTTGAGCACCGAGAGGATCACTCGGGCGGCGTCGTCGACCGGCGTCGGGTTGCCACGCCGGTCATCCGCCAGCAGCAGCTCCTGGGGTTGCTCGGCACGGGTCAGGAAGCGACCCAGCGCCCCGTCGATGCTTTCGTCGAGCAGCCAACCAAAGCGCAACAGCACGTGCTGCGGGCAAGCCGCGCGCACGCTCTGCTCGATGCGCCACAGGGCCTGGCCACGAAGGCCCAGCGGCATCGGCTCGTCCTTTTCGCTGTAGGCCGTGGCCCGCGAGCCATCGAACACGCGGTAGCTGGAAGGCTGCACCAAGGTGATCTGGTGGTGCTGGCACAGCTCTGCCAGGCGCTCCACAGCCCGTTCCTGCTGGGCAAGGCGCTGCTCACTGACCGACTCGGCCTGGAACCAGTCGAAGTAATAGGCCAGGTTGACCAAGGCATCGGGACGATGATCGTCGAGCAACTGAGTGAGGCTGGCCGGCGTCCAGCCGTTCTCGGGCGGGCGCGGCGCCAGGAATGCGATGTCCTCCTCGGCCCCAAGACGAATCAGCGCTTGCCCGAGGGCATTGCCACCACCCAACAGCATTAGGCGCATACGCATAGAGTCAGCAGATCCGGAGAGGTTGATTGAAGGAAAGGGGTCATTTTGCGGTTTCCGGGCGGGGAAGTCCAACACCGGCCCCTTTCGATGCCACAGGCGGTAGTGATTCCAAAGTTCCACATTTCAACACCACCACAGGCAGAAATCTCCTACGACATACCAGGAACGAGCTGACTTTCATGCAGCAGCACAACCGCATTGAATAGTTGACTCCCCCACTTGCCAGCCGGGGAGCTTCACAAAAACAAGTACAGGGAACGTTCAATGCCTCATTCGGAAGTTGCATACCTGGATTTCAGCCCGGAGCAAAGCAAGGCCATAACCTTTGCAAGCCAGACCATTGCTGACTTGGGTGGCCCGGAGGCCAAAGGTGTAGCACTTCAGGCTCGTATATTCGCCGATCAACTCGAGCGAGCCTTGAGTGAGGAACAGCGCGCGCTGTTACAACGCTTCAGTGAAGGCCAGCTATCTGCCTTGATGTACAGGCAGATGCCTTGTGCCAACGAGCCAATACCAGAGTACCTGCCCGACATTTCCGCCCTGGCGCAAAACCCTCGATGCCAATACCTTGCCTCCCGCAATCAACTGCTGCTGGAGCTCGTGCGCTACCGCAATTTCGCCTTCGATATAGACAACGATGGTAAACAGGTTCGCCTGGTCGGCAACTTCAAGGGCGGTGGCCGCGTTCCGCGGCTTGACGAAGACCCCTGCCTGGAAGTTGAAACCAGCTCGCATGCGGGCTTGCGCTTGGGGCCGCACACTGAAGCGCCCTACAACTGCTCGACAATTTCCACCAATGCCAACTCCCCTGCCCCCTCTGCACTTATTCTGACTGCGCGCTGGAACCCCGCCAATGAACCTACGAATGTCTTCCCGCTCCGGGAAATCATCGAACGCTTGGGTAGCCTGGACACACTTGCGCTGTCTTCAACGTCTTTCGACTTCACCCGCAGTGACTGCTTCGCTCCCGGACAGGGCAATGCAGGCAAAGCAGTTTCAATTCTGCAATTCGAGCCCAATGGTGGTTTCTCTGTTCGTTACAACAGCTATCGCTTCAGCCTGAATGAACGCGCCTGCAGCGCAGCGGCGCGCGCTTTCGACTCCTTTCAGAAAGCACTGGATAACGCACGACCACTGGCGTTTGTCCTGCAGCCTGACAGCGCTCTGTTGATCAACAACAGCCGGGCCTTGCACGGCCGCGACATGGTTCAGGACAACCGGCGGCTGCTCATCCGTCAATTCGGATACTCCCCCTTCGCGGTACCGTTGGTGCTCGCTGAAGACCCACTGCTGGTGCGTGGCTGATCCCAGGAAAACACCCAATGATCGAATTCGACGTAACGCTTGTTCTGACGCTCGCACTGGTGGCACTGATGGCCGGCTTTTTCGATGCTATCGCCGGTGGTGGGGGCCTGATCACGCTCCCGGTGTTGTTCATTGCCGGTAACGAACCCTTGGCGGCAATTGCCACCAACAAGTTCCAGGCGGCTTCGGCTACGGTTTCGGCTACGTGCGCCTTCGCCCGCAAAGGCATGATCGACTGGCGACGGGGCAGCCCAATGGCTGTCATGTCGTTTATCGGAGGGGCGTTGGGTGCCTTGTCGATAACTTACGTGCCCAAAAGCGTTCTGCAGGCGTGCGTCCCACCACTGCTGATTCTGATAGCCGCCTACTTTGCCTTCAGCCCAAAGCCGAATGAACAAGCGCGCAAGGCAAAGATATCGACCAGCCTGTTCTGCGTGACGGTTGCACCGATCATTGGCTTTTATGACGGTATCTTCGGCCCTGGTGTCGGCTCGTTCTTCATGCTGGCCTGCGTGATCCTCCTGGGCCAGCACTTGATACAAGCTGTGTGTACCAGCAAGCTTTTGAACGCAGCCTGTAACCTGGGCGCATTGTCAGTCTTTTCAATCAGCGGGGCGATCATCTGGCCACTGGCCCTGGCAATGGCGTTCGCGGCTTTTGCGGGGGCTCAATTGGGCGCACGCTGCGCAGTGCACTTTGGCCCACGGCTGATCAAGCCATTGCTGGTCGGTGTTTGCTGCATCATGGCGATCAAGTTGCTGCTCGACCCAGGCAACCCGATTGGCGAGTGGTTACATCAACTTTTTCTCTGAAAAATACATCACTCGATCTCGAACAGGCTGTTACGCAACGGGCCCACGCTCAGCCGCTCACGCACATCGTCATCTATGCGTGGATCATCCGGCCGGTACAGTTTTACCTGCCGGTAGGCATTGATGCGATTGATCTCCTCGCCCAGGTATTCCCACACCACCCGGGTGCAGGCCGGGTTGCGCCGGTCGCCGCTGGAGACGCCGGCCTTCAAGCCGTTCAGGCGGGTGATGCGGCTTTTGAAGCTGGGGATGAGGATGGTCTGGCTCATTTCGTTGAAGGTGAGCGACTCGTAGTCGATCAGGAACACCCGGTCCTGCAACTGGAACGCCGCGCCCAGGTAGCGGCAACGCACCTCGGCATGCTGGTCGGTGGCGCTGGAGCGTTCCTGGCGTTCCTGGCGCTCGAACAGGAAGCGGCCCCGCTCTTCCCACAGGTGCACCAGCGACACCAGGATCGTGCCCGGCACCGACATGCAGTTGGAATACTCGAAGTAGTAACCGCAATAGCGCGACAGGTTGCCGGCGTGTTCATGCAATGGGCGGAACAATTCACTGATCGGGTCGCCGGGCTGCTCGGCCAGCGGCGATACACGGGCGCCAATCAGGCGGGCGAACTGATCGGCCGGCAGGCTCAGTTCGTAGTCCTCGACCCCGAAGAAATCGCCGATGCGCTTGAGGTTGTAAGCCGTCGGACGGCTCTGCCCGCTCAGGTACTTGTTGAACTGCGCGCGATTGATCGACAGCTGGCGGCAAACTTCGGAGATAGAGCGGTAGTGGCTGCAGGCCAATTTCAGATTGGTAGCGAAATGATCGCTCATGGCAGGGACTCAGGTGACGCGAATGATGCCAGTGTAGCATCAAGTCGCATCAAATCAGAGCAACCCGCGAAATTGTAACCACTCTTGTCATAGCCAACCATGCGCCCCAACGAATAGCGGTGCGCCTGCCGTCCGCTGGTCTTTCCACACGAACAATAAGAATCGAGGTCATTTTCCAATGCTCGAAGTACTCAACGATTTCCTCTCGGGGAAACTTCTCATTGTGCTGATCGTAGGGCTGGGTAGCTACTTCACCATCCGTTCCCGGTTCGTCCAGTTCCGTCATTTTGGCCACATGTTCGGTGTGTTCAAGGAATCGCTGCGTGGCCAGGCAGGCCAGCTGAGTTCCTTCCAGGCCCTGATGCTGAGCCTGGCCGGCCGCGTGGGCGCCGGTAACATCGCCGGTGTCGGCATTGCCGTGACACTGGGTGGACCAGGCGCTGTGTTCTGGATGTGGGTCACCGCACTGGTGGGCATGTCCAGCAGCTTCTTCGAATGCACCCTGGCCCAGGTCTACAAGCGCGCCGATGGCGATGGGCTGTACCGTGGTGGCCCGGCCTACTACATCCAGCACGGCCTGAAGCTGAAAAGCATGGCCATCGTGTTCTCGATCCTGCTGCTGGTCACCTACGGCTTCGCCTTCATCGGCCTGCAGTCGTACACCGTGACCCACTCGCTGCAGAACGCCTTTGCCTTCGACCCCAAGCACACCGGCATCGTACTCGCCGTGCTGCTGGCCATCACCTTCATCGGCGGCATCAAGCGCATCGCCGCGGTGTCCGACCTGCTGGTACCGGTCAAGACCCTGGCCTACATCGGCGTGACCCTGTACGTGATCGGCACCCAGATCGAACACGTGCCGGCCATGCTGGAAACCATCTTCAAGAGCGCCTTCGGCCTCGACCCGGCATTCGGCGGCCTGCTCGGCAGCGCCATCGTCATGGGCGTGAAGCGTGGTGTGTTCGCCAACGAAGCGGGCCTGGGCAGTGCGCCGAACGTCGCCGCCGTGGCCGCCGTGAAACACCCTGGTGCCCAGGGCGTTGTCCAGGCCTTCAGCGTGTTCCTCGACACCTTCGTGATCTGCACCTGCACCGCGTTGCTGATCCTGCTGTCGGGCTTCTACACCCCGGGCTTCGAAGGTGACGGCATCGTCCTGACCCAGAACTCGCTGGCAGCCGTGGTCGGTGACTGGGGCCGCGTGTTCGTCAGCGTGGCGCTGTCGCTGTTCGTCTTCACCTGCATCCTCTACAACTACTACCTGGGCGAGAACAGCCTGCAGTTCCTCAGCCGCAACCGCGTGGTACTGATGGTGTTCCGCGGCCTGGTACTGGCGCTGGTGGTATGGGGTTCGATGCAGGACCTGTCGACCGTGTTCGCCTTCGCCGACATCACCATGACCTGCCTGGCCTTCGTCAACCTGGTGGCCTTGGCCCTGCTGTTCAAGGTCGGCCTGCGCGTGATGCGCGACTACGACGAGCAGCGCAAGGCGGGCGTCGACCAGCCAGTGTTCGACTCGGCCAAGTTCACCGACCTGGACCTGGACCGCAATGCCTGGCCTGCCAATCCGCAGGCGGAAACAGCCACTGACAAAGCGGTTGGCCAAGCCCAGACGCAGCGCTGATATCCTGCCCTGCCCAGCCGCCCCGTTCGCGGGCGGCTTTTCTTTCTCCGCTCATCGCTCCGGATGCTTTCCATGCGTGTAGTAAAGAATCTTCTCGTTCTCTATACCGGTGGCACCATCGGCATGCTCGAAACACCGGAAGGCCTGGCGCCGGCCGGTGGTTTCGAAGCGCGGATGCGTGAACACTTCTCCCGGTTGGCCGATGCGCCCCAGGTGCAATGGACCCTGCAGGAACTGAACCCCCTGCTCGACAGCGCCAACATGCAACAGCACAACTGGCTGGCGATGCGCGATGCCATCGTCGCAGCGGTAGAAGTGGCTGGCCATGACGGCGTGCTGGTGCTGCATGGCACAGACAGCCTGGCCTACAGCGCTGCGGCATTGTCGTTCCTGCTGCTGGGCCTGCCGGTGCCGGTGCTGCTGACCGGCTCGATGCTGCCGGCAGGTGCCGCGGGCAGCGACGCCTGGGGCAACCTGTGTGGCGCACTGCGCCAGTTCGAACAAGGGCTGGAAGATGGCGTGCAACTGTATTTCCATGGGCAGCTGCTGCATGGCTGCCGGGCGTCGAAGCTGCGCAGCGAGGCGTTCGATGCCTTTGCCGCGCTACCGCGTCATCGTGACAGTGAGCGCGCCACGGCGATCCCAGCCGAACTTGGCTACAAGCACCCGCGCCAACCGGTCAACCTGGCGGTAGTGCCGGTGTTCCCGGGCCTGCAGGCCGGGCACTTGCAGGCACTGCTGGGCAGCGGCGTGCAGGGGTTGCTGCTGGAGTGCTACGGCAGCGGTACCGGGCCATCGGATGACCAGGCGTTGCTGGATGTGCTGAGCGCGGCACGCCAGCGGGGCGTGATGCTGGCGGCTATCAGCCAGTGCCCTGAGGGGTCGGTGGTGTTCGACACCTATGCGGCGGGTAACCGCTTGCGCGGGGCCGGGCTAATCAGTGGCGGGGGCATGACCCGGGAGGCGGCGCTGGCCAAGATGGTTGCGCTGCTGGGGGCTGGGCTGGATGTCGACACGGCAGAACGGTGGTTTGCCCTGGATCTGTGTGGGGAACGGGCCTGAGTGTTGCCTGGTCTGGCCCTATCGCCGGCAAGCCAGCTCCCACAGGGATAGCACAAGGCCAGAGGCCTGTGGAGTACCTGTGGGAGCTGGC